>CAZPTO010000247.1:0-5775 GCA_964589155.1 uncultured Bacteroidaceae bacterium
CCAGTAAAACAAGTGTGCATCCACGTATGCGTCCAGTACCTGCAGGGCATATGCCGCGGTCAGGGTGATGTAGCTCAGCTCCAGGTTTCTCCGCCAGGCACGCAGGTAGCGTTCGTTGATGGAACTCTGATCCTCTGCATACCTGTCGCTTGCTGTTCTGTACCCCTGTGTATTGTAGTAGATCCAGTAGCTAACGCCACCAAGCGCTGCATATACAAAAGGGATTTTGAAATACTTATTATTGTAAGCCTGTCCGAGCCCCGGCAGGACCAGGGAATAGATCATGGCTTTTCGTGGTGAATGTTCCAGGGTGTCCACGTTGATCCGCTGCGCACTGTCCCGCTTCGAAGAACGCATTGACCCCCCGTTCTCTCCCGTACTGAATGTGAAATCCTCCCCGGGAGAAACCGCAGGATCTGCCGGCAGGGGTTCCTGGCGCTGCACAGCTGGTGTTTCCTGGTTCTGCACGGGGGGCATTTCCTGTTTCTGCTTAGTTGGTGCTTCCTGGTTCGCAGGGGGCTTCGCGGGGGGATCTGTCTGCGCCGCCAGGGGATACGCAATAAAAGTAAAAAGGAGAATCATTGCTGCGATCCTCCTGGTTACATATTGTTGTATATTGCCCCTGTTGCTGATCATGTACCCGGTTTGTCCAGAATGCTGACGATCCTCTGCAGATCCTCATCTGACTTGAATGGTATAACGATCTTACCCGAACCTTTATTATTCCTTTTAAAATCTATTGTTGCACCGAAGAAGTGCGAAAGGTGCTCCCGGAGATTTTCATATTCGTCCGGATCTTCCGTACCAGGATCATGATCATCCGCGGGTTGTTGCTTCAGCTTTTTCACAAGTGCTTCCACCTGTCTTACTGACAAGTCATGCGCTAAGGTCCGTTTGAAGGCCTCCAGCTGTACTTCAGTATCCTCGACGCCCAGCAATGCACGGGCCTGTCCCATAGAGAGCTGTTTTTCCCGGATCGCAGCCTGGATATCGGCCGGTAACTTCAACAGGCGCAGATAATTGGTAACCGTGGCCCGTTTTTTTCCCACCCTTTCACCGAGTGTCTCCTGTGTGAGGTTAATCTCCTCCATAAGACGCTGGTAGGAGATGGCCACCTCGATGGCATCCAGGTCCTCTCGCTGGATATTTTCCACCAGTGCCAGCTCCAGCATGTTCTCGTCTTCCGCCTCGCGGATATATGCCGGGATCTTTTTCAATCCTGCTTTTGCAGCCGCACGCAACCTGCGTTCCCCTGTGATCAGCTGGTATTTGTTCTCGTCGATCTTCCGTACCGTCAGCGGCTGGATGATCCCCAGCTCTTTGATGGAGACCACCAGTTCCCCGAGCGATTCCTCGTCGAAGTTCGTACGCGGCTGGAAGGGATTCGCTTCAATACTTTTCAGCGGGATTTCGTTGGCCGATGTGGCCATTTTTATCAACTCACGGGCTTCCTCCCCACGTTCTTCAATCAGGGCCCCGAGTCCCCTTCCCAATGCATTTTTCTGTGCCATCAATGTTCAGATTATGAATCAATAACTTTATCTTTTTGCTTCAGGGCTGTCTCCTCGTTTTTCTGCAGGACCTCCCGCGCAAGGTTCAGGTAATTGACGGCCCCCCTGGAGTCTGCATCATACAGAATGGCAGGTTTCCCGAAACTCGGCGCTTCACTCAGGCGGATGTTCCGCTGGATGATCGTATCGAAGACCATCTGCTGAAAATGTTTTTGTACCTCCTCAACTACCTGGTTGGACAGGCGGAGACGGGCATCGTACATGGTCAGCAGGAATCCTTCGATCTCCAGGTCGGTATTCAGTCCTTTCTGAATGATATTGATCGTGTTCAGCAGCTTTCCGAGCCCTTCAAGCGCAAAGTATTCGCACTGTACCGGGATGATGACGGAATCGGAAGCAGTAAGTGCATTTACGGTGATCAATCCCAGTGAAGGGGAAGTATCGATGAGGATATAATCGTATTTATCGCTGACCTTTTCCACCACTTTTTTGAGCATGTATTCACGCTCGCTCATGTTCAGCATTTCGATCTCCGCACCCACCAGGTCGATGTGTGACGGTATCAGGTCGAAGCCTTTCAGCTCGCTGTTCAGGATGATCCGGTTGGGATCGATATCGTCGATCAGGCATTCGTAGATGCTGGTCTTGACCTTCTTGATGTCAAAACCGGTTCCCGAAGTAGCGTTGGCCTGCGGATCTGCATCAATCAACAATACTTTCTTATCGAGAATAGAGAGGCTGGCACCTAAGTTAATGGCCGAAGTCGTTTTGCCAACCCCACCTTTCTGATTCGCCAGAGCGATTACTTTACCCATCTGCAAAATTCTTTTTTAACGGTAAAAACGGAAAAACAAAGTTACACTTTTCGCCTGTGAAGCCTTTTGATAAGGTCGTTTGTTGTAAACAATCAAAATGCACTTTGTTAACATGTTATCAACAATTCTACAAGCTGCAAATATAATGGATTTATTGTGTGAATGTTATAAAATCGACCGTCAACAGGTCATGTTACACCATGAAAGATGAATAAATAATATATATATTTTACTATATATTTTAATATATATTTAAATATATATATCACGATGAATAAACCCTGTCAATTCAAAACACAACCAATGTCAGGCAGTTGCAGAGTCAGGTTTTTCCCATGCCTCCTATACTGTAAATTACTCTGGTTATTGGTTGTTTGACTCAATGCAGTTCGTATTTATAAATAGTTTTGCCACAAGAATCATCCTGGTATTCGATCTTCCGGAAAAAATCCGTAGTTTCAAGTTGTCGGAACAGGGCTTATTTACGCTGTAATAACACATAACGATGTACAAATCGGGACTGCAGAAGATACCAGATCAGGGCGCGCCGGGAAAACGGGTCATTTTCAGAAGCTCCATCTATACCAAAGCAACTGTGATCCTGTTCTTTTGCTTCTTTATGAAAGTACTACACAGTTGCAGGGAGCCCGAGCCATTGGATATGCAGTACAACAGGATAACCCTTGAAATGTTTGACAACAGCGGACATCCGCATTACAGGACGCCTTCCGACACCCTATATTCCGATGCAGTGGCTTTCCAGATGAACCTGTCCGACTCGGGTTTGTATTATCATCAATCAAAAACGATCCAGACAGCCGCTTTGCTTTCTTTTGAGCCTGCCTATGGCTTCAGTCCGAATATTTCCTATCAGCCGGTGCAACTGGTAAAGGATATCCGTGTATTCACGGTATTTGATATGAACGACACCTTCAGGGCCTGGGACGACATCACTGACAGTATATTATATGCATTTGATTATGGATTCGGGATGTATCAACTAAAGGAAAACGCTATAAAATTTGCCAATGGCCTGCAGCACGAACCCTCCTGTGTATTGAAGTTGTTTTTGAAGTCTTCCGTTCACAACACACGTGTCCGGCTGAGCGTGGAAGTGACCCTGGATAATGGCACCATACTCAGCGGAACAACCGAAGAATACCCTGTAATCCCTTCAAACCTATGAGGTCTGTAATTATAGCTGCATATATTATTGGATGGGGACTCAGCCTGGGTGCCCAGGACCCGCTCATGCATAATATTGATTTCTCGGTCACCCTGGGGACAGCTGACATTTCGCTCGAAAAATTCAATGCAGGTGAAAACATGGATTTTCTCAACTACATGAATGCTGACCTGGACTACATTGAATTGAGTGCCATCAAACTCGGCTGGAGTTTTGATTTTGCAACGCAGATGTTTGCGGATATCAATATCATCGTGATGAGTGACCTGGTTCCTGATAACTATGATATTTCCGTGCACCGTTTTTTCAACAGAACCTTTGGCCTGGGCCTTGGGTCGCTATGCTATTCCAACTATATTACCGCTTTTGAAGAATATCACAAGGAGACCGACCCTGAATATTTCATCCTGGATCAGAATATGCAACAGTTTGAATCATATGACTTCGGTGTATATATTTCCCCCACTTTCAGACCAGTTTACAGTGACAGGCTGAGAATATCACTGCACTGTGATCTTGGCTTTTCATCGTTCATGAAGGAGTATACATCCTTCTACCTGAAGCGGGAATTCTCCAATGAAATGCGACTGCTAGAGTATGCAACTGTGAAGCGTTTTCAGCCTTATGTCAACCCGAAGCTGAAAATAAAACTGAAAGTCTTCGCACTGGGGAATGTTTCCGTCGGGATCCTGTGCAATTCAAACTTCTTTTACAGTAAAAAGAGCATGAACTACGACCGGACAATCCAGGTCTGGACAGCTGAAAATCCGATTGACGAATATATACAACCGCCGAAACACACCTACACCCGGTTTGAACTGGATGGCGGGATGTATTTTGCGTGGTGATCACCATGATCCATTCATGAAAAATACCTTATCTTTGTATACTCATAAAAAAACCCATGATGACAAACAAATGGCTGGTGGTCGTGAATCCTGCTGCCGGTGGCGGAAAAGCGGGGAAGGACTGGCCACAGGTAGAAGCACTGCTTGTAAAACACGGGATCCGGTTTGATGCGGAATTTACCAACCGCAGGCTGCACGCCATGGTACTTGCAAAGCAGAAGATCGAGGCCGGCTACAGCCGGATCATCGTTGTAGGGGGCGATGGCACCATGAACGAGGTGATCAACGGGGTATTTGCACAAAAAAGAATCCCTACAACAGAGGTAATGCTCGGGATGATCTCCGTGGGTACCGGGAACGACTGGGGTAAAATGTTCAATATTCCTTCGGAATACGAGGCTGCCATCGCGACCATCAACAACCAGAAAACATTCATCCAGGATGCCGGGGTGGTGACTTACAACCGGAATGATAAAACCTGGCAACGCTATTTCATCAACATCGCGGGAATGGGATTCGGGGCCAGGGTGGTGGCGCGCTCTAACCGCCTAAAGGACAAAGGAAAAAGCAGTCCCGGGCTCTACTTCGCCACGCTGTTTACCAGCCTGCTCAGATACCGGTCCATCAGGGTTCGGATCGAGATCGATGGAACCTCATTTAAGCATAAGGTGTTCAGCATGAATGTGGGCATAGGAAAATATAACGGAGGCGGGATGATGCAGGTACCGCATGCGATCGCAGATGACGGACTATATAGTATCACGGTGATCAAACGCATGGGCAAGCTGAATGTGATCGCCAACCTTGGAAAACTCTATAACGGCAAGATCACTACCCATCGGAAAGTAGAGGCCTATAACGGGAAGGTCATCAATGTCGACTCCCCTTCATTGCTGCAACTGGAAACCGATGGCGAAACCCTCGGACATTCTCCCATGGCGTTCCAGATCATTCCCAGGAGCGTGAAGGTAATTGCCAACGGCATTTCAGCGTAAAATTAACCACAGCGTAGGTAGGATAACCGCAGCGACAAAGGAGGAGAAGGAAGGCACAACCACATCGTAGAAGTATTAACCGCAAATGTGAAGGAAGAAAAGGAGGCTTTAACCGCAGAGTTGAGGAAGGCAGCGTAGAGGTGGTCTCCTGTATTAATCGCTGAAAGGCACCAGCTCAATCTCGAACAATTTCGGCCAGTATTTTCCGGTAATAAACAGGCGGTCATTCTCCGCATCCCAGGCGATACCATTCAGCACATTTGTACTGGGCTTGCGGTCTTTCACAGAGAGAATCCCCTTCATATCCACACGTCCCTCTTCTTTGCCTGTTTCGGGATCAATGATCACGATCTCATCGGTATAATAGCGGTTTGCATAGATCTTTCCCTTGATGTATTCCAGCTCGTTCAGATCCTTCAC
>CAZPTO010000248.1:0-5755 GCA_964589155.1 uncultured Bacteroidaceae bacterium
ACCACCAGACGAATGTTCCGGAGGAACACCCACAATACAAAGACTGCCAGCAGTCCACCAAGGATCGCCAGGTTAATGATCTGGTCGATATTCCGCTCCATGGTCGCTGCCTGGTCGTCCTGTATGATGACCTCTATTCCGAACACTTCGTTGGCGCTGTTCAGCTGATCGATCCTTTCCCGCAATACCTGCGATAGCTCAATAATATTGGCCTGCGCATCATGTACCACCCGGATCGATACGGCATCTTTCCCGTTGATACGGCTGATGCTCTCCTCCTCCTTTGCTCCATAATAAACAGTTGCAATATCCTTCAATTGCACGGCGTTCCTGCCCTGTCCGATCACCAGTTCCTCGATCTGGGAGATTTCGTCATATTCAGCATTAAGGTACACGAAATAGCGCAGTCCGCTCTCCCGGATCATCCCACCGTATTGCCGCAGGTTCATACTCCTGGAAAGCACATTCCTTACCCGTGAAGGTGAGATCCCATAGGCATCACACATTTGTCTGTTCAGGATGATATCCACCGATTTCTGCCGGCCACCGAATACATTCACAGTCGCCACACCATCGATATTCAGCAGTTCGGGAGTGATGTGCTGGTCCACAAAGTTCCGCACTCGGTCTATGCCTCCCTCACCAAGTGTTTGCAGACTCATTAATACATTGGACCGGGTATCGGTATCGACCTTCTCCACGCGCAGCGTGAAATCGTCCGGCAGGACATTACGGAGTGCCGCAACGCGTTCATCCAGCTTCAGGTAAGCAAATTTAAGATCCGTTCTTTTTTCATAGTAGATCATTACGATGCCTCTTCTCCGTCCCGCAGTGGATTCGATCCGCTCAATATTGTCCAGTGCTGCTACTGCAGCTTCCACCGGAATGATGGCCTCCTGTTCCATGTATTCGGGGGTCATATCGTTCCGGGTATTCACCTGGATGAACAGCATGGGCAATTCAGCATTCGGGATAATCTCCATGTTCAATTGCTGGTAGGAAATATAACCCAGCATCGTGGAAGCCACGAAGATCATGGAGATAAGTACTTTCCGCTGTATGATAAAGTGCTTATTCACGCTCCTCCGGATTCATTTTTAATCGTTTCGGTTCCAGGCGGGCCAGCAGCATGTAGATACACGGGATCACAACAAGGGTCAGCAGCGTGGAGGTGATCAGACCGCCAATAACGGCCCAGGCCATGGGCGAGCGCAATGAAGCACTTTCTCCAAACCCAAAGGTCAGGGGAAGCAAGGCCAGGATGGTTGTCAGGGTAGTCATGATGATCGGACGGATCCGCCGTTGTCCCGCTGCGATGATGGAATCCCTCAGCGGATTTCCTTCCCTCCTGAACTGGTTGATCGCATCTACGAGAATAATGGAATCGTTGACCGCGATCCCCACCAGCATAATAATGCCAATGATGGCCATAATATTAAGTGCTTGTCCCATGATAAAGAAGATCGCCACGGCGCCTACCACGGCAAGTGGAACGGTGAGCAGGATGGTGAAGGGATGCAGGAGGCTTTCAAACTGCGCGGCCAGTACCATATAGACCAGCACCAGCGAAAGCAATAAGGCAAACAATAAATTCCCGACAGCGTTCTTCCGCATGGCCTCCTCACCTGAGATCTTATAGGTGTATTCGGGGGGGAATGCTATCTCCGACAAGGCTGCCTCAATGGTCTCCGACATCTGGTCCAGCGGCACATCCCCGGCCAGGTCAGCCGTGATCTCAATGATCCGGTTCTGGTTGTTGTGGAGGATTTCCCTGGGCGCGGTGCCGATCCTGATTTCAGCAAGTTCACGCAGCAACACTGCAGCATTGTTCACGTCGATGGTGAGCATTTCCAGGTCACGCAGTGAAAGTTCTCCCAGCTTCACTGTGATATCCGTCAACTCTCCCTTTACATTCATTTCGCCTGCATCGATGCCCTGCAGTTTTTCGCTTACACGGCTGATCAGCGTATTCACATCCACATTCATGAGACCTGCCTGGTAGCGGTCGATGCGAATCTCCACCTCGGGTGCCCCTCCCTCTACCGAAGATGCAATGTTGAACACTCCGTCTATGCCGTGCAGCTTTTCCATCACGGGCAGGGTCAGTTGCTCCAGTTCATCCATCTCTTCACCCCGCAGCTCAACGATCAGCGGCGCTCCTTCGGTACCAAGGATAGATTGCAGCGCAGTCTCTTCCTGCCTGAACTGGACTGTGTAATTCTGATCTCCATCGTAATAAGCAGCCAACGTGGCGATAAGCGCGGCAGTATTCCCTGCTCCCTCATCCTTCAGCAGCACTTTCAGCGTGGCCATGTTCTGGTCATCAAAGACATTCGCACCCCCGGAAGACAGCCCGGAAGTGGGACCAATCTCGCTGTAGATCATCTTCACATCCTCCCCGGCGACCTCCCGGATCATATTTTCCATGGTTTGCACCGCTCCCATTGTCCGTTCCAGCCTGGTCCCTTCCGGCATGCGGAGGTCAACATAGAATTCACGCGCGTCTGTCCGCGGCATGAACTCACTGCCAATCTGTTTCAGCATCAGCCATCCGGCCGCCATCAGCAATGCAGCACCTGCCAGCACCCATGCATTGTGGTCCAGGATACGTCCCAGCAACCTGCCGTAGCCGGTAAATTTTACAGAACGCCTGGTCTTGCCCTTAAAAGGATGCCTTTTCCGGTAAAGGCGTGAATACAGCATGGGGATGATCAGGATGGCAACGAACAGCGAACACAGCAGCGAGAATGCCACTGTGATCGCCTGTTCCCTGAACAGTTCACCTGAAGCACCATGCAAATAAACGATGGGGATGAAAACAACAATGGTGGTGAGCGTGGACGCTATGATCGCTCCGCCTACCTGTGATGTGCCGATCACAGCTGCATCGTCGGTATGCGCTCCCGCTTCGTGGTTCCTGAAAATATTTTCCAGTACCACAATGGCATTGTCCACCAGCATCCCCGCACCGAGGGCCAGTCCGCCGAGTGTCATAATATTGAGTGTCAGCCCGGTGAAGTACATCAGCACGAATGTTGCGATAATGGAAATGGGAATGGCAGCACTGACAATGGCCGTAGGACCTATGCGCCGGAGAAACAGCATCAGCACAAAAACGGCAAGGATGATCCCCCCGATCAGGCTGTCCCGTACTTCGCCAATGGCTCCTGAAATAAAATTCCCCTGGTCTTCAACAACAGTAAATGAATACCCGGGCAGGGCCTTCTCCATCTCGTCCAATGCCTCCTTCAGATCCGCCACCGCCTTCACCGTATTGTAACGCATCTCTTTGTATATGCTGAGTCCGATGCAGGCCGAACCGTTGAGCATGACTGCGTTCTCCATTTCCCTGGGACTGAAGGAGACCGTGGCCACATCGCGCAACAGTACCGGGACGCGTTCACTTTCCGTTCCCGCTACTGAAGGTACCATGCGGATGATCACCTCCTCAAGGTCATTGATCTGCTCCAACTCACTTAATCCGCGAACGATGTACCGACGTCCCATCTCCACGATGGATCCCCCGGAGATGTTCTGGTTATAGCTGTTGATCCTGGCAGTGATGGTGGCCAGGTCAATATTGTACGACTCCAGCAGGTAATCACTGGTCTCGATCAGGACCTCCATCTCCCCGGCACCGTCTACCTCTACATCGGCGATCCCCTCCAGCCGGATCAATTCATTCCGCACATAGTTCTCCGCCACGCTCCTCAATCCATCCAGGTTACTGTATTCCCGGTGCCGGAAAGCTACCAGCATGACCGGGTCGGCATTCGGATCGAACTGTGTAATATTCAGCTCATCCATCTCATCGTCCTGGTTGAACACCGCCAGGGCTTTGGAAAGATCAAGGAAGGCTTCGTTCATATCCTTGTCCCAGTCATACTCTACCTCGATCTGTGCCACCCCGACCCTGGAGACGGAGGAGACATTCACTACACCACTCTGGCGGATGGCCAGGGACTCGATCTGGTCCACGAACTGATCTTCCATCTCACCGGGCGGACGTTCCCCCGATTGAACCTCGACGTATAACCTGGGACTGTGTAGATTCGGGAACAGGTCGATCCCCAGTTTTCCAAACGAAATATATCCCAGCAGCAAGGTTGCCAGGATGATCATACTGACTGTGACCGGGTATTTGACAGAAAAGCGGGTAATGGATTGTAACATGATCTGCTGTTTAATTGGCTACCTGATGATCCGGACTTTTGAATCGTCGCGGAGCGTTTCAAATCCCTTGCTGACGATACTCTCTCCCGCTTCCAGGCCGGTAATTACTTCGATCTGCGCGTCATTCTCCAGGCCCGTTGTGATAAACCGTGCCTTTGCAACACCTTTGTCAACCACGTAAACCATCTGCTGACGGTTGAAATTAATAATGATATCTTTGGGGATCACGATCGTCTGGTCGGAACTGTTGACCACCATGTCGGCCCGGACAAACATGCCGGGCAACAGGATCTTCTGGTCGTTGTTTACCTCCACGAAACATTTGAACGTCCTGGACTCCGGTTCGATCTCCGGAGCGATCTGGGTAACCTGTCCGGTGAGCGTATCTCCGCGATTGGTATAGCTGGTCACATACACCTTGAATCCTTGTTTAATATTGCCGTAATATTTTTCCGGAAGGCTGGTCTCCAGGTAGAGCGCATCATAATCGATCACCTTCACAAGTTCAGTACCGCTGGGAATTTGTGAACCTTCAGTGAAATAGGGCAGGTCGGATATTACACCTGTAAAAGGCGCATTGACCGACATCTTTGCCAGGTTGATCTTGCCGGCCTCAATGTCGTATTCGGTATTGATCAGGTTGATCTCCGCATTCTTTAACTCCCGCAGGGTAGCTCCTCCTTTCTCATACAGCGACTTCTGCTTCTCGTACTCCTGTTTTGAGATTTCGTAATCCACCTCCTTCGATTTTAGCCGGAGGCCATTATAATACTCCTCATCTTCCAGTTGAATAATAGTGGCACCCTCCTTCACCCGGTCACCAATGGCATATCTTCTCCCGGTGGCGGGGTTGACCTTCAGGCGGTATTTGCCTGATATCTCGGATTTCCGGATTTCCTCTTTCATGGCATACACCGTCCCGGTGGTATTGATAAATTCCTCGATGTCTGCCGTGGACACTTCAATCACGCCCACGGGCACTTCAATGACGGTAGATACTTCCATTTGCGGCTGCCTGCAGGACGGTAGCATGATCGCAATGAGCAAAGGTGCAGCGGCTATGATGTTCAGATTCTTCATATTATCGTTGTTTATATGGCTTGTTAACTTTTAAGTTCAGTTCAATTCAGTTCAGTTCAGTTCAGTTCATCAGACCGCTTCAGCTCATCAGGGATGATGGGCTGTTGTAATTCAAAATCATAGAGTGACTGTATTTTCAGGTTCAGCAATTCGATCTTGTAGTCAATGATGGCATTGGTGAGTGACATTTTTGTATCTGACAACTGGTTCTGGTACATCCCCAGGTCGAGGCTGGTGAGATCCCCGTTCCGGTAACGTTCCAGGTTGATGTCATAGGTCAGTTGCGCGTTTTCCACGGTCATTCGCTGGATCTCAATCTGGTTCTCCAGGTTTTTCAGGCTCCGCACCACGGAACGGATATTCACCTTGATATCGGTCTGCTCGGTTTCAAAATCGATCTCGGCGCTTTTCAGGCTTGCCTCAGCAGCCCTGATCTCTGACTTACGCTCTCCCCAGTCGAAAATAGGTATATTGAGGGTAAGTCCTACACTGGGTGTGCTGG
>CAZPTO010000249.1:0-5750 GCA_964589155.1 uncultured Bacteroidaceae bacterium
ATGAAGAGTAAGCATATCTGAATCCCATGAATTTTCCGTGTTGCGGTTCGATTTCAATTCCTTCACCGAGGGATTGATGTGCTTCTGCACCGCCATTGGCCTGCCACGCTACCTCCCATCGTCCCCCGGGATACCTTGTGATCCTGAACAAGGGTTCCCCGGCAGTCCCGATACTGTCCTGGTAATCCAGACCGGTGTCAAGGATCTCTATTGCATCTCCGTTAACCAGTTGCCAGAGTTTCAAATGGTCATCATACCCGGAATAATTCACCCCGAAAATGAACGCAGATTCTATGGTTTCGTTTTTCTCTGGCTGCAGGTAACCCGAAGCCAGAAAATACAACTGCCAGTTATTTCCGCTGCTTGGAGGATATCTGTGACGAACCCTGAAGGATACGGCCAGGGTACCGGAAAGATCGGGATATTGAAGATTTCTTGCAATCTGGTCCACGCCTGAAGCAGGATTGTCAAACGCATGATGCAGAGAGCTCTCTCCCGCAATTGGATCCGATACAGTACGCTCCCATCGCCCTGGAGGCAACTGCAGCCAGCCGGTAAGAGAGTCCTCTTCGAAATCGAATACCTGCTGTCCGGACAGTGAGACGGTGCATCCTGCAAAGAAACAGAGTAGTATTTTCAGATGTCTGGGCATGAATAAACATTTGACATTACAATGTAATTGGAACGACTGTTAAAAAAGGACCGGAACTCACAAATGACTTTTTTTGCCGGTCGTTTCATATTTCCCATATTATTTACGATTTTTGCAGCTTAAGAACTGTAAGGCATGTTAGGCTTACAGATTCTTTTTGCTAAGTTAATGTGGTGAGAACCCGAAAAATCGTAAGAAAATGAGAGTTGCAATTGTAGGCATCAGTGGCGCAGTAGGCCAGGAACTACTCAAGGTATTGGAAGAGAGAAATTTTCCGCTGGATGAACTGGTTTTATTCGGTTCAGCAAGAAGTGCAGGAAAAACATACACCTTCAAGGGTAAACAGATTACCGTAAAGGAATTACAGGAGAATGATGACTTCAGGGGAATAGACATTGCACTGACCTCTGCAGGTGGTGGTACATCGAAAAAATTCGCGGAGACCATTACCAAACATGGTGCGATCATGATCGACAACTCTTCTGCGTTCAGGATGGATGATGAAGTTCCGTTGGTCGTGCCGGAACTGAATGCTACAGACCTGGAGCATATCCCAAAAAACATTGTCGCCAATCCGAATTGCACCACTATCCAGATGGTGGTATGTTTGAAACCGATCGAAGAACTCTCGCATATCAGGCGGGTACACGCCGCCACGTACCAGTCTGCAAGTGGTGCGGGAGCGGCCGCCATGGACGAGTTGGTGGAACAGATCCGGCAAATTGCCAATAACGAGGCAGTAACCGTCGAGAAATTCCCATACCAGCTGGCATTGAATCTTATTCCCCAGGTGGATGTCTTCACAGACAACCTGTACACCAGGGAGGAGATGAAGATGTACAATGAATCCCGCAAGATCATGCACTCAGATATCGAGGTGAGCACCACCTGCGTACGTGTGCCTGTGATGCGGAATCACTCTGAGGCACTCTGGATTGAGACTGAAGATGAGCTTTCAGTTGAGCAGGTGCAGGAAGCGATGACCAAAGCCCCGGGAGTTACCCTGGTGGATGATCCAGCCCATCAGAAATACCCTATGCCTATTGACGGTGCGGGGAAAGACGATATTTTCGTCGGAAGGATCAGGAAGGATCTCACTAATCCAAAGGGCATTGCATTATGGTGTGTGGGTGATCAGATCAAGAAGGGAGCGGCGCTGAATGCCGTACAGATTGCGGAATACCTCGTGAATCAGTAAAGCAGGTCATTGTAAGGATATCGCTTCACGTGTTTTTCTTTAACAGTTTGGTAGAGCACGTCTTTAAGATGGTCGATGTTCTCCTTTTTCAGTGCAGAGATAAATACCACATCCCTTCTTTCGCTGCTCCATCGTCTGCGCAAATCGTCGAGACTGAGATTCTCCTTCAGTTCGGGGGTCAGGTCATCCTCGTCCTTTTTAACAAAACTATAGTTGTCAATCTTGTTAAAGACCATAATCACCGGCTTGTCACCGGCACCGATCTCCTCCAGGGTTCTTTCAACCACCTGGATGTGTGCTTCATAATTGGAATGAGAAATATCGACCACATGCACCAGTACGTCTGACTCACGTGTTTCATCCAGCGTGGACTTGAACGACTCTACCAGGTGGGTGGGCAGTTTTCGGATGAACCCGACAGTATCAGATACGAGGAACGGGAGGTTTCCGATCACGACTTTGCGCACTGTCGTATCCAGGGTGGCAAACAATTTATTTTCTGCAAACACATCTGATTTACTCAGCTGGTTCATCAATGTGGATTTTCCTACGTTCGTATATCCGACAAGCGCTACCTGGACCATCTTTCCCCGGTTTTTTCGCTGATTGCTCATCTGCCGGTCGATTTTCACCAGTTGTTCCTTGAGCCGGCTGATCTTATCACGGATGATCCGCCGGTCGGTCTCTATCTCCGTTTCACCGGGTCCCCTCAGTCCGATCCCACCACGTTGTCGCTCAAGGTGGGTCCACATACGCGTGAGACGTGGCAGCAGATATTGGTACTGGGCCAGTTCTACCTGGACCTTGGCATGTGCTGTTTTCGCCCGCTGGGCAAAGATGTCCAGGATCAGGTTGGTACGGTCCAGGATACGGATCTTCAATTCCTTCTCAATATTCCTGAGCTGGGTAGGCTGAAGTTCGTCATCAAAAATGGCCAGTTCTATTTCATTTTCCTGTACATACGATTTGATTTCTTGCAACTTTCCCTTCCCAATGAAGGTGCGTGGGTTGGGGGTATCGATCTTCTGGGTAAAAAAACCGGACGGAGCCACGCCTGCTGTTTCAGCCAGGAATGCCAGCTCGTCCAGGAATTCATTTGTCTCCTCCTCCGACTGATCCTGCCCGATGACGCCTATCAATACTGCCGGTTCTGCCTGCGGCCTGTGGTCCCAATAATCTCCCATGCGATCGTTTTGTTGCGGCACAAAAGTAATAAAAATATTTGGTGGCCATCTCTTATCGGCAACTGTTCGGGAAGCTAAAAACCAGGAGCCATCTATACAGACAGCCCCTGGTCAGAATATTGATCTTGATCTGCAGACAACAACCTGGTTTCGCCCTGTTTGATCTCACAGGCTGTATGGTTCAGTAAATTTAAAGGTCTTATATGTTTAGTTAATGTACCTGCGTGCCGTATCAAAGATGATCCCCTGGACAATTGGCTTGGCATTTTCGACAGCCTGTTTAACCAGGACCGTCTCCGTGGGAAACGGTTGTTCTTCAGCTTCAGTAAGTTTCCGGGTTCCTGGTTCCACAGCTTCAGGATCACCGATCAGGTCATAGGATACATTTTTAAAATGGCTTTCCGCGGTAAAGGGCACTTTGGCCAGTGATCCAAGGGGTTCGCTTGTCAGGGAAATGATCTCCACCTCTCCCCTGATCGCACAGTCCTTCTGCTTTTCTTTCTTGACCATTGTTGCGGTTACATCTTTATAAATTTTGATATCATTCCCGGCCGTATCCTTCATCACATTCCCCGCACCATCCAGTGCATAATCGAATTTCGTAGTACTTTTACTGGTATAATCCTGTTTGGAAGATTTTTCAATATTATCGGATACATTGATGGACAGTACCCTGACGAACATCTCATAATCATAATCATTGTTCGGTCCTGCATGTGCAAAATGGTATTCGATCCACTCTGAATTTTCGAGTGCCCTGGCATCCATTGCCACCAGGAATTCAAGGTCGATCTGCGGAATTCCGATATTCGGATCCCTGTTCTCCGGGACAACAATCACCCTGCTGATTCCTGCCATCCTGGCTTCGTGTATCATCACTTCGATATTCGGGAAGTTATGGCCACCATATTCATCAGCACGTCGCAGCTGGTAATACGCCTCCCTGAAATCCTGTTTAGAGAGGGCATTGTTCATGAGTTTTTTACCATTCTGGTAGAATTCCTCAGCTGCCTTGGTTTTTGATTCAACGATCTTGGCGTCATAATCCACATACTCGTAGTTATAGGCTTTCCCCTCCACCGATAGAGGAGTTACCGTACGCACTTTGCTCTGTCGTGCTTTCAACGCCTCATATCGTGCAAATAATTCATCGTAATAATCAGGATTATCTTCTCTTTCCAGGAAAGCAATCCGCTCCAGGTCTCTTTCGTTTGCCAGCTTATAGGCCCGGTCCATGGCCTCAGCATATTTCGCACTTGGCTTTCGCATAAGTTTCTTTGTCGATTTTTGGATGACCTGGTCATAGTTTCCTCTTTGCAGTTGCTTGGTGACAGATCCGCATGAGGAAAATAAGATAACGGACAAGATAACGGGTACAAGTTTTTTCATTGGTTTAAGTTTAATTTTTTTAAGTCAGAGCCACCTGCCAAAATTGTATAGTGGTCAGGTGGATTTCGCCATGAAAGTTTATCGAGGATGATCAATGCCTGTAATTATTAAAATAATCATACGCATGTGGCTCAATAATGTTTCATGGCCCGTTTCATAGGCTTTTTGTTTTTATCCGAAGCTAATATAAAAATTAAACGATTTGGATAATGAGAGGTTATGAACAAAAAAAAGCCGGATTACACCGGCTTAAATCACAGATATTTTTTATTATTCTATTGCAGTACAAAATTGATGGGGAAAGTAAACAACACTTTTACAGCTTTCCCACGCTGTCTCCCGGGCGTCCACGGTGGAGATGTCATGACAACCCGGATGGCTTCCTTGTCAAGTGCCGGGTCGACGCTCCTGACCACAACTGCATCTACAACCTTACCTGTGGAATTAACCGCAAACTGAACGATTACGCGTCAGCTGATACCGTTTTCGGCTGCAATTTCCGGATACTCGAGGTTGGCAGCAATATACTTCCTGAACTCAATGGCCGGGTCACCACCGTTAAATGTAGGCATGTCCTCAACAATATAGAAGATTTCTTCTTCCTGGATATCTTCTTCGTCGTCCTCCACCATGGTGAAGTCATACTCTGTATCTTCATCCACCTCCATATCAAAATCGAAGTCATCGATTTCCACATCATCTTCAACAATATCCAGCACTTCTGCTACCTTGGGTGTCTCTGGCTTTGGCTGTTCCTTTGGCGGCTCCTGCCTCCTGGTAACGATCATTTCATTTTCCATCTCGATTTGCTGAACCATTTCCGAATCATCACCTCTGTCCGGTTTGGAGGTCCATTCAAATCCGATCAGGATGATCGAAAGTGCAACGACCAGCCCGACCTGAATAAAAATGCTCTTTTTATTCTCAAGGTCTGCTTGCTTTGATTTTTTTGCTTCCATTGCTATTTGTTTTTAGCGCCGTTAAAATTAACACTATTTTCATTGAAATTCAAACGACCTGCTGTTCAATTCTAAAATATTCTCATTCTAAACAGTTCAACAGCACCTGAACCTTAAAAAAAGTGTAAACATCAATCCTTTTACTATGAAGATGCATTTCCACTAAAAAATCCACAAAAAATTTGCCAGAAACCCATTTTTAGATGAAAAAATGATAATTTTGTGGGCGAATCGCAAAAAGTTGTCCGGCGGAACACATTCCGGAACGAACAACTACCTGCAAACAGGCTTTAAAAAGTGCGATTCCCAACATTTTGGGGCATTAGCTCAGTTGGCTAGAGCGTTTGACTGGCAGTCAAGAGGTCATC
>CAZPTO010000250.1:0-5748 GCA_964589155.1 uncultured Bacteroidaceae bacterium
CCGTTCTCCAGTGCTTCCGAGGCTGTAAATGTGAGTACCTGACCGGTGTCGCTGACATTTTCCACGTACAATTTGGGATCCACCATTGCCTCGGCGATGTCAGGATTTCTTTTCCAGACCAGTGTCGTGTCGCCGTTGACGATAACCGTATCTTTTCCCTGCGCTTCGGCAGTGGCACGCATCGTTGCGCGCATATACGACTGGAACTTGTCGGGTACCTGCTCACCCGACTGGTTCACAACGGTTGCAGCACCGATCTTGGCACTGGGCTTCATGTATATGCTGTCGCAGGCTATGGAGATCAGTGCACCTGCAGATGCAGCATTGTCATTAATGAACACATAGACAGGAATGTTGGAATTGAGAAGAAAGGTACGGATGGAGTCAGCTGCACTTACCTCTCCACCGTATGTATTCATGTCGATGATCACCAGGTCGGCGCCAAGGGAATCGGCCTCACTGAAAGCCATCTGGGTGGTTCGCCAGACAGGTGCAGCGATCATCTCCTTAATGTCAAAGACATATACCAATGGTCGCTCCTTTTCCTGAACGGCTGCAGTCGCGGCGGAATCCTGTGTTTCAGTATCCTGTGTTTCTGTATCCTGGGTCACCGAATCCTGGGTTACCGAATCCTGCATTTCTTGCTGCTGCACTGATGCGTCCTGCAGGGCCTGCATGCTGGTAGTAAGGAGGAGGAATATAAGTGTATAAATGATCCTTTTCATATCCGTTGTTCTTCAGGAATAAAAATACAACAAATAATTGAGTTTTAGACTTGATCGTTTCTTGTTTAACGCGATATACAATTGTACCATGTTGAAAACATGCAGGGATATCCTCGTGCGGTTTCGAAGGGGAACAAACCTGCTGATAGGCCGGATATTCTTAAATTTTCCTTTAAATTTGTGGTTTAACACGAAATTATGAGTTTACAAACGTTGATGGCCATATCCCCGGTGGATGGGAGATACAGATCGAAGGTCGAGGTGCTCGAATCATTTTTTTCCGAATATGCACTGATCAAATACAGGCTCCATATTGAGGTGGAGTATTTTATTGCCCTGGTGGAAGCAGGGATTCCCCAACTGTCCGAATTCCCCAGGGATTCCTATGAATCGTTACGAAAGATATACCTGTCATTCAATGCAAAGGATGCAGAAAAGGTAAAGGAGATCGAATCTGTAACCAATCACGATGTGAAGGCAGTGGAATACTACCTGAAGGAGCAATTCAAATTACTGGAGCTGCAGCAGTTCGAGGAGTTCATTCATTTCGGACTCACTTCCCAGGACATTAATAATACGGCAGTCCCCCTTTCATTTAAGCATGCGCTTGACAAGGTTTATTATCCTTTAATGGAAGACCTGATCGGTCAGATTGAGGGCCTGGCGGAGGAGTGGCTGGACATCCCGATGCTGGCCAGGACCCATGGTCAGCCTGCATCGCCGACACGTCTCGGCAAAGAGCTCAGGGTGTTTACCTCCAGGATCGATGAACAACTTACCCGCCTGGAAGAGATTGCAGTGCCTGCAAAGTTTGGTGGTGCCACGGGGAACATGAATGCCCATGTGGTGGCATACCCTGAGATCGACTGGTTTGAATTTGGGGAAGAACTGCTTGCCAATGCGTTTGGATTGAAACGGTCATGGCCCACTACGCAGATCGAGCATTACGATAACCTGGCTGCAATGTTCCATGCGATGACCAGGGTAAACACCATTTTGATCGATCTTTCCCGGGATACCTGGACCTACATTTCCCTGGAGTATTTCAAACAGAAGATTAAAAAGGGAGAGGTGGGATCATCCGCCATGCCACACAAAGTCAACCCTATTGATTTTGAAAATGCCGAAGGAAACCTGGGTGTGGCCAATGCAATCTTTGAACATCTCGCAGCTAAATTGCCTGTCTCAAGGTTGCAGCGGGATCTGACGGATTCCACGGTATTGAGGAACATTGGTGTTCCTTTTGCGCATACACTCATTGCTGTTCATTCCCTGCTGAAGGGTTTGAAGAAGCTGCTGGTGAACGAGGAGGCCATCCGTGCAGACCTGGAGAACAACTGGGCTGTTGTAGCCGAAGCGATCCAAACCATCCTGAGACGCGAAGGGGTCCCCAAACCTTATGAGACCCTGCTGGAACTGACACGCAAAAATACGAAGATTACGAAAGAGGCAATCAGTGCATTTATTGACACGTTAGCTGTAAGTAATGAAGTAAAAGCTGAGCTGAAAAAGATCAGCCCGATGAATTACACCGGGTTATAACCCGTTCCTGCATGAATCGATTCTTCAAATTATTCAGGTACCTGGGACCATACAAATGGAATGTGGTTCAGAATGTGTTATTTAATGTACTGGGTGCATTTTTTGCATTGTTCTCTTTTGCGATGGTCATTCCCTTTCTGCAGGTGTTGTTTGAGAACCAGCCACTGGTGACCGAGCCGATGGCGTTCAGCTTCAAGACAGAATATTTTTTTCATACTCTGAATTATTTGCTGAGCAGTGTGATGCTCACCTATGGAAAACCAATGGCACTGGTGATGGTCAGTATCATGGTTGTGGTGTTCAGTTTCCTGAAGAACGGCTTTCTCTACCTGGCCAATTTTACCCTGGCCCCCGTCCGCGCTTACACCGTGCGGGATATCCGGCGCGAGATCTACCATAAGATCATCAGGCTCCCGCTTTCTTACTACAGTGAGGCACGGAAAGGGGATGTAATGGCACGTATCTCGAATGACGTGCAGGAGATAGAAGCCTCTATTATGAGCTCCCTGCAGATGGTATTTCGCGATCCCCTGACCATCATCATTTACATGTCATTTTTAATGGCTACCAACTGGCAGCTGACACTTTTTGTGCTGTTGATCCTGCCTGTCTCCGGTCTGCTGATCGGGCGCATTGCCAGGAGCCTCCGGAAGAAGTCATTCCGGGGTCAGCAACGCCTGGGGACTGTAATGTCGGTCATCGAGGAGACACTCACAGGATTGCGTATCATCAAGGGATTCAATGGCGAGGTCCAGATGGAGGGAAGGTTCGGAGAAGCCAATAACAGGTTTGCCCGCCTGATGAAACGGATCATGCGCCGCAGACAGCTGGCCGGTCCGCTCAGCGAGTTCATGGGCACCATTGTACTGATGTTGCTGATGGCATATGGAGGATGGCTGGTGCTGTCTGATCAAAAAGGAATGACATCGGAGAGCCTGATCTTTTTCCTGGTGGTGTTCAGCCAGGTGATCACCCCCGTTAAGAATTTCTCCAATGCCTTCTTTTCCATTCAGAAGGGAATGGCTTCTGTAGACCGGGTGGATGAGCTGCTGGATGCTGACGAAAAGATCGTTGAGGTGGAGGATCCAAAGCCTGTAACTGAATTTAATGATGCCATAGAGTTCAGGAACGTGACGTTTCGTTATGATGAAGAGAACGTGCTAAGCGACGTGAATTTGAGAATCAAAAAGGGTCAGCTGATCGCCCTGGTTGGAAAGTCAGGAGCGGGGAAATCCACACTTGTGGACTTGCTGCCAAGGTTTATGGACCCGGTGGAAGGTGAGGTGCTGCTGGATGGCATCTCCCTGAAGGAATACCGCCTGAAGGACCTGCGCAACCTGATGGGGATCGTATCCCAGGAGTCAATTTTGTTCAACGACAGTTTTTACAATAATATCTCTTTTGGTGTGGAGGCACCTGAACCATCCTCCGTAGATGAAGCAGCAAGGGTAGCCAATGCACTGGAATTTATAATGGACACTCCTGGCATGATGGAGGAAAGTGTGGGTGATGGCGGGAATAAATTGTCGGGCGGACAAAAGCAGCGGGTCAGTATCGCACGCGCCGTAATGGCCAATCCACCGATCCTGATCCTGGATGAGGCTACCTCATCACTGGATACTGAGAGTGAGCGTGTGGTCCAGGATGCCATTGAAAACCTGATGAAAAACCGTACTTCCATCGTCATTGCCCACCGGTTGTCAACCATCAAGAACGCCGACCTGATCGTTGTGCTTGATGAGGGCAGGATCGTGGAACTGGGCAGACACGAGGAGCTTGTGATGATCCAGGGAGGAGTGTACCAGAAGCTGCATAGCATGCAGTCGTTTTAGAGGGAGACTGGGAGAGGGGGAGACTGGGAGAGGGGAGACTTGGAGAGGGGGAGATTTTTGATACTTTAAATGTTTTAATGATCCGGATAATGATCCGGGATGCGAATGAAGATCAGTGGTTTTTCCATGGGCAAGAATGCCCACAAGCTTTATTACCCGATGCGGTATGCGATCGAATCGATCCTGCCTATCGTGGATGAGTTCGTTGTGGCCCTGGGGGATAGTGATGCGGATGATACCACACGTGAAGAGATAGAAAAGATTCGCAGCGATAAGGTCCGTATCATCGATACGGTGTGGGACATTGAGAAGTATCCGCGGGGCATGGAACATGCGCACCAGACGGATATTGCCATGAAGCAATGTTCCGGTGACTGGCTTTTCTACCTGCAGTCAGATGAACTGGTGCATGAACGCTACCTGCCCGTGATCGAAGACCGGTGCAGGGAGTTGCTGGATGACCGGGAGGTGGAAGGCCTGCTGTTCAATTACCATCATTTCTGGGGGGATTACCATCACATTCAGGATACACACTGCTGGTACAGGAAAGAGATCCGGATCATTCGAAATGATCCTGACATACATTCCTGGGAATCCGCACAATCGTTTCGAAGGATCCCGGGTTTCGACGGATTGCATTACCGGCAACAGGAACATACCTACAAGCTGAAGGTAGCGCCGGTGGATGCATGGATCTACCACTATGGGTGGGTGCGCCCGCCGGTAGTGATGCAAAATAAGATTAAGGCTTTTACTGCCAATCACGAGGGGAGGGCTTCGGTCGACAGGAAGATCCGGGAAAAGAAATATCCCCCTTATTTTGATTACGGGAACCTGTCTCGGCTGACGACTTATAAGGGGACCCATCCAAAGGTTTTGCAGCCCTGGATAGCACAGTTCGACTGGGAGGATCAGCTGCGGTTCGAGGGTGCTGCTACAAGCCAGATCCCGATGAAAATGAAGCACGACCGGCTGAAATACCGGGTGGTTTCGTGGATCGAGAAAAAATTACTGGGCGGTCGGAGGCTGGGGGAATTCCGCAACTACAGGTTGTTAAAACGTTAAAGGGTCTCTCTCGCTGCAGGTAAAAAATCGCAGCAACATTTCTATTTCGCAACCGGGAGTGGGTAGTATAGAATCGCAATCAGAACTTGTTGGTCTTTTTGTCTGCATAGGCTTCCCGAAAAGCCTGTTCATCATTATAGGGAATGAATTCTTTATGATGTTCCGGCGCGTTGAAATTATCGTCCTGTGCATGCTGAATGCCACACCAATAGCGCTCTGTTTCAGCAAAAATTATCGTCCAGTATTTCACCACTCCATTGGCATAACCACAATACAGACAGTTAAGTTTCTGCATGGGATGGAGGTATTTCAGCTTGTGCCGGTCAATTTTTATATACGCTTTTCTTTTTACATAACTGATGCTGTAAAAAGGAAAGCAGAACCGGTGATATATTTCCACCCACAGATCCAGGATCATGAGCGGGATCACGGCAAGGAAGATCAATGGATACGTGGGAAGATGCCTGATGAATCGGTGCGGTTGGGAGTAGTACTTCATTGCGTGTGCGTTTAAGAAGGTTTCGGTGGTGCTTATTTTGTGGGCCAGGTGTATCTCAGTTTAGCGTTGAAAAGGTAAATATAAC
>CAZPTO010000251.1:0-5745 GCA_964589155.1 uncultured Bacteroidaceae bacterium
AACATTTGTACCTATCGGAAAGATCAATTCCGGTGATTTTGAGATATCTGAAGTGGAAATAGGTTCAGTAGTTGCTACCATTCCTGCGGAAGGAACTGTAGAGCCGGAAAGTGAGGTGCTCATTCTCAGTCCGGCCTCAAGTATCATTGAAAGGATCGTTAAAGACGTTGGTAGTCGTGTGGAACTTGGGGAAGCGATCATCATTCTCGATCCCCAGCCTGTCCAGGAACAAATCGAAAAAATTGAAGACCAACTCGAAGTTAAACGCAATGCATTACGGAAAAACCAGTTGAATGCACGAAGTATCCGGGTGGATCTTGATTACAATATCGAGGTAAAGAAACTCAAGATCGCTTCCCTGAAATCTGAACTTGCAGACCAGGAACAACTGCTGGAAGTGGGAGGGATCTCCCCGGCACGGTATGAACAAACCAAACAGGAACTCGTACTGGCAGAAAAAGACCTTGAAACAGTAAGTGCCCGTAATTCAATCAGGTTGAAGCAATTGGAGACAGATGACCAGGGGCTTCGCCTGCAGATCGCCATCCAGGAGAAAGAACTTGAACAACAAAAGGAGTTATTGAAAAAAATGATTATCCGTGCTCCCTCCGCTGGGATTATCCTGTCGCTGGATGGCCAGGTAGGAGAAAAAGTCAACAAAGACAAGCTCCTGGTGAAAATGTCCAACCTGTCGAATTTTAAGATCCGTGCAAATGCAGATGACGATCACTCGGAATACATTCGTACCGGATCACAGGTGATCGTGAACCTGGGGCAGGAAGAGCTTGAAGGACAAATCGGGACCGTGAGCCCTGCCATCAGGGACAAGAAGGTTGAATTTGATGTTTACCTCACTCAAAGCAACCACGCAAGATTGCGCCCCAACATGTCAGTGCCCATGAAAGTGGTGGTAGCACGGGCAGATAGTGTTATGCGCGTGAATTATGGTTCATCCATTGAACGTACCACCGATTTTGACATTTATAAGGTAGAAGGTGATGCGGCCATAAAGCAGCGGATCAGTACCGGAGTGTTGGGCGATGATCATGTGGAGATCCGCTCAGGAGTGGAACCGGGAGACCAGGTTATTATCTCGGATGTGTCCCTGTTCAGGAACAGGGAAAAAGTGGATATCTATTAAAGTTGATTTTGACATGAATTCCAGGATCTTTATTACATTAATATTATTTGTTACATTTTTTATGCGTGTCTCCGGTCAGGATGAGGCAAAGGATACAATGGTATATCAACTGAGTCTCAGGAATGTGATCGACCTCGCGATATCGCAATCATCTGCCACAAAATATGCGCAGAATACCAACGTAAATGCCTATTGGCGATTCAAGAATTTTCAGACGCGATTCCGGCCGCAGCTGCTGCTGAATGGAGATCTGCCAAAATTTGAGAATACCAATAGCCCTATCACTCAGCCTGATGGTAGCATTAAGTTTCAGCGGATCAGGCGCCTTTCTGCATCAGCCAACCTCTCTTTGCGGCAGACCATTGCACAAACCAATACCAGCATATACGCTGCAACCTCTGCTTATGGGATCAACGATATCCTGGCTGGTGACCAGGAATTCTCCGGCAGCCCGATATACATTGGGATCAATCAACCCATATTTCAATATAACTGGGCGAAGTGGTACAAGAAAACTGCACCCCTTCAATATGAAAGAGATCAGCGGGATTACCTGGAAACCATCGAAGAGATAGCTCACCGGTCTGCAGGATTGTTTTTCAGGTATCTGCGGATTCAAACAAATTATGAACTCGCTATAAGTAACCTGGAGAACAGCAAGGCCAACCTGGAAATTGCCGAGGTACGCAGGGAGCTTGGTACGATTTCTGAAAATGATTATTCCCGCATCAGGCTGGCTGTTCTGAATGCACAGAAATCAGTCCGGAATGCCGATATGGACCTCCGGAATGCCGATTTCCAGTTAAAGTCCTATATCAACCTGGATCAAACCACAGATATAGCGTTGATTATTCCACTGGATATGACCCTGTTCTATATTGATCCGGATAAGGCACTGCAGGAAGCAAAAGAGAACAAGGATGATGTAATCTATTTCCAGCAACGACTGCTTATTGCAGAACGTGAGCTGGAGCAGGCAAAACGTGACAATAGTCTGAAAGCCACTTTAAGTGGAAGCTATGGTCTCTCAAATTCTTCAGAAGTGCTGGGCGGCATCTATCAGCAACCCGAGCAGCAGCAGTTTGTGGAATTTTCTGTGAGCGTACCTATCCTGGACTGGGGACGATCTGCTTCACAGGTGAAACTGGCAGAATCACAGCGTGACCTGGTGATCTACGATGTGGAAAAAGATATCCAGGACTTTGAACGCGGGGTGGTGGTCCAGGTAGAACGTTTTAACCTGCTCAAGGAGCAACTGAAAACTGCTGAGGAAGCTGATAAAGTGGCTGAAAACGGTTACAGGATCGCCCAGAAGAAATTTCAGAACGGGGAGATCAGCATCACGGAGTTGAAGATATCACTCAGTGAGCGGGAATCTGCCAAACGTGACTATATCAGTTCCATAGAAGACTACTGGGAATCATATTATAATATCCGCATCCTCACACTCTACGATTTTGAGTTCGAACGCAAGATATTTTATGACAATCCCATGCTGGAAGGTGAGGATCCCTTACTGTGAAAAGCTAATGATCTGGTTGCTTTAACCGGGTCAGCAAATCATCTTTGTATCCCCTGCTCACGGGGAGCTGAATGCCCTTTATCTCCACGTACTCTGCTGTGAAAGAATCAATTGCCTCACTGGCAGCCAGGAAAGACCTGTGGATCCTGATGAATTCTCCTACAGGCAGTTTCCCCTCTAAGTTGGTCATCGTTTCCCGCGTCACAACAGTTTTGTCCTGCAAATGGATCTTGATGTAGTCCCCGATACTTTCCAGGTATCGGATTTCCGTAAAACGAATGCGTATCATTTTTCGATCAGCCCGGACATAAATGGAATCGTCCTGTTCAGTGACAATCTCCCTTCGGACAGGATGATCAGTGAAATGTGATTCATCGAGGTATTTGTTAATGGCTTGTAATAACCTTTCAAAGGAGATCGGCTTTAAAAGATAATCGACTGCCCTGAGGTCAAATCCATCCACTGCATATTCCCTGTATGCCGTGGTGAATATCACTTTGATCTGACGGGTCATGGACCTGGCAAATGCCAGTCCGTCGATCTCCGGCATGTTAATATCAAGAAATACCAGGTCAATGAGATGATCATTAATGGCCTTAAACGCTTCTATTGCATTTTTACAGCTGGCGACCACCCTGATCCTGTCGATCTTATCCAGGTGATCGTTCAGAATATCCCGGGCAATCGGTTCATCATCGACAATAATACAGTGAATAATTTCAAACATTTTTGATTTCTTTGAGGTTATCAATATAGAGCCGAATGATGTATTCAGATGCAGTATGTTCCTGTTCCAGGGTGTAATGGTCAGCATAGTGCAGTTCCAGCCTTTTTCTGATGTTCTCCAGTCCGATCCCGCTGCCCCGGGCCTTCTGAGGATCGGCGGAATTCTTTATCATAACTGACAGTTCGTGCCCGACAACCCGGATTCTAATCGCTATCCTGATAAACCCTTCATGAATACGACCGTGCTTGAATGCGTTTTCTACGAAAGGCATGAGCAACATGGGAGGGATCATGATCTGTTCCGCAATATCTGTGGTTTCAATATTCACACGGAGGGTTTCCTTGAACCGGATCCGCTCCAGCTCCACATATTCCCTGATGTGCAGTACCTCCTCTTTCAGACTTACCGACGATTTGTTGATTTGGTATAAAATATAGTCGAGCAAGTTGGAAAGCCGCAGTATGATCTCCGGTGTTTGTTTCGATTGCCTGATGGCCAATCCATATATGGTGTTGAGTGTATTGAACAGGAAATGGGGATGGATTTGCATTTTCAGATAGTGCAATTCCTGCTCTTTTAACTGCAGTTGCGCGGTGAGTATCTTATTCTTAAGTTCTTTGTTTTTTCGTTCCGTTTTGAAGTTATGATTTAATGCAGTTACAAAACCAACCACTATCACCACCAGGTAAACCAGTAGCAATACGAAAAAGAAATTCTTCATCATCGGAGGGATGTTGGTTGCATCCCATTTTTTCACAAAGATCAGGCATCCGTAGATGATCAGCACGATAAAATAGGAAGAAGCCACCAGTACATAAAAACTGAATAGAAAAAACTTGCCGTACTGGTGCATGAGCAGGTATTTGGGAATCAGGTAATAGACAGCGAAATAGGTGACGCCCATGGTTAACGGGACGAGCAGGCTGGAAAACCATATTACATATTCCCTGTCTTCCGAGTTGTAACTGAAAAAATAGTAATAGAGGAACCAGACGCCTGTCCAGAAAAGAATATGGATCGCAATGGTGCGACTGAGGTTGATGTGGTTCGCCTTCATGGTAACAATAATACAAAATCTGCAGCGATCTGACGGAAAATATCGACCAATAACATATTCACCGCCCGTTTTTGCAGAATTGGGGGATATTTTACAATTTGCAGGGACAAAACGGTCATATCAATTGCTGGATCGGCAGTTCGACGCAATGAATATTTTTGTATGAATGGGTGGGTTATCTTGGACCCAGTATTCATCTAAAACCCAGATTATCATGAAACAAATTATTAACAAAATGAACGATGGCGGACCACTGATCACCGTTACGATCATGCTGCTGATCTTTCTGATTCTTGCACTGTTTGTGTGGGCGTTGCTGAATAGGGACAGGACTCCCAAAATGCGATCACTCATCGCCTCCCTCGGATGGTTTGCCCTGGCGTGGGGATACGTGGGACGCACTTTCGGGCTCATTCTGGCATTTGACAAAGTCGCAGCGGCGGGTGAAATTACCCCGAGCCTGATGGCTGGCGGACTAAAAATGGCACTGATTGGGCCCCTGATGGGACTCATTGCCTTTCTGGTCGCCCGCCTGGCGATCATTGTATTTATCCTTCGCGAAAGAAATTCAGATACAGCATAGCTCCCCGACTCCTATTTCTTTTTCTCTCCCGGATCATCTTTTTTTCCCGGATCATCTTCGAGGTAATATCCTTCGCGATCAAGCAGGTGATCCAGATCTGCGATGCCATAGGCAAGAATGGCAGTGGCAATGGCGGCGTGCTCCTGGTACACCGGGATGCTCTTGTTGTACAGGTCCCGTTCTGTATGCCAGATCTCCCGGTAACTGAAATCATATCCCCTGGGATCAGCATTCTGAAATCCAATGGTGGGAACACCTTTGACAGCAAACGGGCCACTATCGGTTCCCCATGGTTTTTTCGGCCGCTCCCTCGGTTCCCTGGTTTTGAGCTCCAGCGGGAATTCAGGATTGATCCTGTTGATGGCATCCACGATAGGTATAAAATCTTTTTTCATGGCCTCAGAAACACTGATGGAAGCAGGGACTGTAGGCCCTCCGTCACGGTTGATCATATTTGATACGTTGTCAAGATCATCTTCAAATCGCGTTACCCAGCTGCTGGAGCCAAACAACCCGAACTCTTCCCCGGCCCACAGCACTAAAAGGATCGTTCGTTTTGGTTTACCTCCCGCCTCCATGATCAATCGCGCGGCTTCCATGGTCGGACTTACCCCTGATCCATTATCGACACCCCCGGTAGCAACATCATATGCATCCAGGTGTCCGCCTATGATCACATATTCTTCGGGGAATTCAGTTCCCGGGATAATACCAA
>CAZPTO010000252.1:0-5738 GCA_964589155.1 uncultured Bacteroidaceae bacterium
AAATCAAACACTTCTGAGATTGAGGACCGTATCGAAAATAATGTCTTAAAATTTTTAAATAAATAATCTGGCGAACGATCTTTCGTTATTCATATGATGATCTTCCGGAAAAAATACCCCTGCAGTCTGTTCCTGCTACTCATGCTTTTTGGAGTAACTGCAAGCGCCCAGGAACCTGTAAAGGTGACCAGGTCGGACAATAAGGTCGTGCTTGAAGGCAAGGTGTACTATGTGCATGTGGTGAAGCCCGGACAGACACTCTATTCAATTGCACGTGCCTATAATGCTTCAGAGAAGGAAATATTAATTGAGAATCCCGGTTCTTCATCAGATCTGCTGGTTGGGCAGGTACTCAAGATACCATCAGATCCTTCCACCGCATTTTCAGTCGACACCGGCGAGATCCACGAAGACCAGCGTAAACATATGCTGAAAGAGGGCGAAACGCTCTATGCCATTTCGCGACAGTATGATGTCACAGTGGAAGAGATCATGCGGCTGAACCCCGGACTTGATATCAATGATATACCGGTTGGTCAGGAGATACTCCTGCCTCCTGAAGAGACTGAACAGAATGAGCTTGCTTTTGACGAGGAGGGTACCTTATTCCACAAGGTTAAGAAGGGGGAAACGCTCTATTCGATCGCAAAGTATTATGATGTGCGTGTGCGTGAGATCAGGGCTGTCAATCCAGAACTGGGATGGGGAGGACCACGAAGCGGGGATGTGCTTCGTATTCCGCAGCCCAACACCACGGTGGCAGAGGTGTTTATGCCTGATACCATCGATGTGGATACGCTACAGGCTGAAGTTGATAGTTCGGAACTGGATGAACCCTACACGTATGAGGAGCTGATGGTGGACGAATACAGGCCAGGTAAAATGTACCACGTGGTGTACCTTGTGCCATTCGATTATTCTGAGATGGAGCCCCTCGATTCGCTGCTGAAGGATGTTAAATCTGCTTTCAGGAGGGAACGGATCAGGCGAGACTACATGTTGGAGAAACAAACCCCGAAGGCCATTCCTTTTTTGGAGTTCCTGGAAGGTAGCCTGTTGGCAGTCGATGCGCTCGCTGAAACGGGACTGGAACTGGATATCAATGTATTTGACACAAAAAAAAGCATGTATACCACCCGGCAAATTCTCTACAGGCCGGAATTGCAGAACGCGGACCTGATTATCGGACCGTTTTATCCCTTTAACCTGGAGCTGGTTTCTGAATTCTCAAAAAAACACAGGATCCCGCTGGTAACGCCGTTTCATACCGGCGATTCACTTTTACTGGATAATCCTTACCTCTTTCAGTCAAATCCCTCCTACAAAACAGAGTTAAAGCGAAATGCAGCGTTTATTTCACGGTTTTATGATAGTAACCTGATCCTGGTGCATGACGGCGATTCGACCGACATGGACCGGATCGAATATTACAAGGAGCAACTATTCAGTGAGCTGGAGAAATATTCTGCACTGGAAACAGTGTTGTTCAAGGAGGTGATTATACAAAACGGCGAAACGGAGGACCTGATCCATGCACTCAACCCCGACAGCAAGAATGTGATTATACTGCCTGCCTATGATGAAGCGTTTGCCAGCCAGGTGACCAGCAGACTCTATTATGAGATCGGTAACTATGATATTGAACTCTTCGGATCATCCTATTGGATGGGGTTTGACAACATAGAGATCCCTTATATCCATGCGCTGAACCTCCGGGTATCTCATACACATTATTACGATTATACGAATCCGGAATATATTGGCTTTCTGAAAGCCTACCGGCAAAACTATTTCAAGGAACCCAGGTCTTTTACACGACAGGGGAGTAATTTTGGTGTTACAGGTTACGACTTGAGCCTCTATTTCATTTCTGCCCTGCAACGATTTGGTCCCCGGTTTATTCTGAAGCTGGATGAGCATCATCCGGAAGCGACAATCTCTGAATATGATTTCAGGCGGATATCACGATCCGGTGGCTATGAAAACAGGGCCATGCAGTATTATGATTTTGGCGAAGGACTGCAGGTGGCAGAGGTTGACCTTCCGGAAAAGCCACCGGTGCACCAGTATATGCGTCCGGCAGGTGATGATCCTATCTACTTCCGGTGGCTGCGGGCAGTTCCAGACACTACGGGGATTATTGACCCATGATGGGGTTGGATCCGAATGCGTGATTTCACCGGGACTGATCGTTCCGGCTGGTGTATAATTATTATTCTGTATTTGCAACAATCTTCATGCGGGGTGCCTTAACCATACGATAAGATGATACAAAAGGAACGTATATTTGACTGCGCACCTGATCTGCCGGCACAAGGGAATGTGGTTTACTGGATGAGCCGTGAACAGCGTGTCGCGGATAACCCGGGGTTACTGCATGCCCGTCAGCTTGCGCAGGACATGGAGACGGAATTATGCGTAGTATTCACCCTTACGGCAGAATATCCGGGTGCAATGCTACGGCACTATGATTTTATGCTCAGGGGGTTACACGAAACAGCAAAGCAATTGCACAAATTACATATTCCCTTTCACCTGGTCACAGGTGATCCCCCGGATACCATAAATGATTTCATACAGTCGCATGGTGCAGGAGTTGTGGTTTCAGATTTTGATCCGATGCGGATCAAACGGCACTGGGTGGCTGCCGCCATGGAGCGGTCCGGCTGTAAGTTCCTGGAAGTGGATGGCCATAATATCGTACCGGCCCGGTTTGTCAGCGACAAGGTTGAATTTGGCGCATATACCTTACGGCCAAAGATCCACCGGCATATTGACCGTTTCCTGGAAGAGCTGCCGGAGGTGCGTCCAATGGATTCTGGAACTGAACTGCCCGGGCTCTTTTCACCTGATGATCTGCTCGGTTCACTGGATCTGGACCGGTCCGTACAACCCGTTGACTGGATTACACCCGGGAGCAGGGCGGCAATGAAGATGTTGGACAAGTTTATCGATGAAAGACTGAAAGGATACAATACAAAGCGTAACGATCCCAACCTGGCTATGACCTCAGACCTTTCACCATATTTACATTTTGGACAGATCGCCAGTATGCGGGTTGCCATAGAAGTGTCGAAGCAGCATCCTTCCGATGCTGACAGTGAGGCTTTTCTGGAAGAACTGATCGTGCGCAAAGAGCTTTCTGACAATTTCTGTCACTACCATCCTGATTACGATCATACTGCCGGGTTTCATGATTGGGCGCAAAAGACACATGATGCTCACCGCAAGGATGAACGGGAATATGTGTACACCAGGAAACAGTTTGAAGAAGGGTCGACCCATGATTCCCTCTGGAATGCAGCACAGGCACAAATGGTAAAACAGGGTAAAATGCATGGATACATGCGTATGTATTGGGCGAAAAAGATCCTGGAATGGACGGAAAGTCCGGAGCAGGCCATGGAGATAGCCATTTACCTGAATGACAAATATGAACTCGATGGCAGGGATCCCAACGGCTACACCGGTATCGCCTGGTCCATTGGCGGGGTGCATGACCGGGCATGGACAGAGCGCCCGGTGTACGGAAAGATCCGATACATGAATTACAACGGGGCAAAGCGTAAGTTTGATGTACAGGAATTTGTCAGGTCGGTAAACGAAATATAGGTTCCTGGCTCATCAGGACCTGTCAGAAGGGGACATGGCAATGGCTCCTTCTGGCAAGATAAAAAGGACTTTTCCTGAAGGATAAAAAAAGTAATTATGAGGAAAATTTTGTTGGTACTGTTAATGGCCCCGGTGATTATCGCCTGTGAACGGGACGTCGCCACCCATGAAAACTACGTAGTGCTTGTATCCTTTGACGGGTGTCGCTGGGACTATCCGGATCTTTATGACACGCCGCAGCTCGATGCCATGGCAGCTGAAGGGGTGAAAGCCGAACGGGTGATCTCTTCCTTTCCCACGAAAACTTTCCCCAATCACTATGCCATTGCCACCGGTTTGTACCCGGACCACCATGGAATCATCAACAATACATTTTATGCACCTGATCTGGATAGGTTGTACCGCATCGGAAACCGGGAAATGGTCCGGAATGGAGATTTCTATGAAGGTGAGCCCATCTGGAATACGGCCGAAAAACAGGGAGTAACAACAGCTTCTTTCTTCTGGGTGGGATCGGAGGCACCGGTGCAGGGCATGCAACCCACTTACTGGAAGATTTACGACGGCAGTATCCCGTTTTCCGACCGGGTGGATACGGTGATCCACTGGCTCAAGTCGCCGATTGAAAGACGTCCCCGACTGGTGATGCTCTATTTTCAGCAACCCGATGGCATTGGACATGATTATGGTCCTGCGCACCCGGAGACAGGCAAGGTGGTCGGGGAGCTGGATGCACTCCTTGGCAGGCTTCGGAATAAGATCAATAAGCTGCCCTATGGTGACCGCGTGAACCTGGTGGTCACTTCCGACCATGGGATGGGGGTTACCAGTCCCAACCGGTATGTAAATGTATATGACATAGTGGAGGAAGAATGGATCGAGTCTGTTGTCGGAGGCAATCCCATGTACCTGGTGGATGCTGTGGATGGATATGAAGATTCTGTGACACTGAGCCTGGACCGTACAGAGGGAATTACCGCCTGGCGCAGGGAACAGGTACCTGCACAGCTTCATTACGGGACGCATCCACGGATCCCTGATGTGGTGCTTGTTGCTGACAGCAGCTGGTCGGTAGGGACCTCGCCCGATCCTTCAGGATATACCGGGGGTGCCCATGGCTACGATAACAGGAATACCGATATGCACCATATATTCTACGCTGCAGGTCCTGCCTTTAAATCGGGATATGTGCACCCACCCTTTGAAAATGTGCAAATATACGGGATCATTGCGCATATTCTCGGGTTGGATCCCGCACCAACGGATGGGGACATTTCAGTTGTAGAGGATCTCTTCGCAGCCCCGCTTGCGGAATAACAAAAAAGGCCCCTGTTTCCAGGAGCCTCTTGTATCGAAAAAAATAGAATCAGATGCTATTTTGAGATCAGGATCTCGTTGAGTTTATCAAGCATTTTTGATACGTCTTCATTTTCTTTGTAGGGTTTTGTATTATTGCTGATAATCCCCAGCGAACGGTCAATCTCCCTGTTTGCTTGCTCAAACTCGTTCTCCATCTGCATTTTTTCATTTTCTGAACCCTCGCGGTACTGTTCTTCCATCTGGAGGATTTTGTCCCGGATGTCTTTAATGGTTTGATTGAGATCCCTCAGGACATTGAACGCATCGTTTTCACTCGCAATGTTTTCTGATCGTTTCTCAATTTCTTTCAGCACCTCAACTTCTTCCTGGAGGTCTGCAGGAGAGGTGTCTGATTTACAGCCTGGAAAGAAGAGTAGACTCAGCAAAAGGGTTGCTGTGATTATTATTTGACTTTTCATAGTACTATGCTTTTTTTATTTCTTAATGCAATTATTCAGAAGATTTGGTCGCGTTTTCAAGTATTCTTATGATCGAGAAGATAAATACCCCCGAAAGCAGGGTAAGTACGACCAACAACAGGAAGAACTGCCAGAGTTCCACGATATCCCAGAGTTTACCCACCAGTCCTGCCAGCAGGTTGCCAATGGCTGTAGCACCCAGCCATCCGCCTTGCGCCAGCCCGCTGAAGCGGGGAGGAGCGACTTTGGCCACAAACGAGATACCGATCGGACTCAGGAATAATTCAGCAACCGTGAGGATGAAATAGGTACTGATGAGCCAGTAAGGACTTAAACCGGTTACGCTTT
>CAZPTO010000253.1:0-5679 GCA_964589155.1 uncultured Bacteroidaceae bacterium
ACCTTCAAAAGCAAGTTCCAGGGCACGTTCTTCAAGGATGGCATCTTCGAAGGCAACCGGACTGTTTGGCAGGCTCCGTGGCGCTACTTCAGCCCTTTCTCTGATCTGGTTGATGATCGCAAGTGCTTCCGGATACCGCTCAAGCTGAGAAAGTGCTTCTGCTTTCATCAGCAGCACATCTGCATACCGGTAAATAATCCAGTTGGCACTTTGGGTTTCATTTCCTGACCTGAAAGATCTTCCATCTCCTGCGCGCCCTACATATTTCCAGATTATATAATCACCTTCGCTATATTTCCTGATGCTGTTGTTTTCTCCCCGAATAAATTCCCTTGCAAATTCAAATGCAAATAATTCCAGTGCCTTCTGGCTCGGATCGTATTGCTCGGTTTGATGGAACGTAAGAACAAAAGTGCTGTTTCTCTGGTTTCTTTGGCCATCAAATTGCAGTTCAAATATGCTCTCCGGGGAATTCCCAGGGTAAAAAAGCTCGAACCATAAACCGCCCGGCAATAAAAAATATTCCCCGCTGCTTTCGATCGCTTCCACATGTTCAATAACTTTCTCATAATTAAACCTCCAGAGGTAAATGTCGGCCAACAATGCTTCGAATGCATTTTTTGAGGCCCTTCCTTTGTTTTCTTCGGTAGTGGGAAAATTGCCGTTAGGTGCCAGCAAGCGATATTCTTCAAGATCAGATATGATGTGATTCAATACTTCTTGCTCAGTAGATTTTTCAACATAAAAATCAACATTATCTGATTCACTGGGCTCCAGGACCAGGGGAACATCTTTATATATCCTTACAAGGTAAAAATAGGTCAGACTCCGTATAAATATCGCTTCTGATAAAAAATTTTGTAATTGGAAATCTGTAAAGGTATTATCAATCTGCTGAACCTCCGGACCATTTTTAATTACCTCATTGCAGGAATTAATCACGGTATAAAAATCCTCCCAATCGCATATCCCGTTATCCGGGTAAATGTTGCCTTCCGAGATAAGTTGTTCATTCCTGGGTTGATTATCATCTCCCGTCACCATATCTGCCCTGATTTCACCATGTATAAACAGCGTCCTGTCCATGGATGCCAGGGTTTCATATGCTGACATTAAAAGCGTTTCGACATCTTCTTTTGTTTTCCAGTACTCTTCCCGAACCAGGCCATCGGGCGGCTGAAGCTCAATCCATTCATTGCAGGAGCGTGGTGAAATAAACAATAAAATAAGAAGAAAATATGTTGCTTTAACTTTCATGCTATTTTGATTTAAAATCCTACAGACAGACTCATCGTTATAATCCTGGGAGGCGGTGTTGTTGCTTTATCAACTCCAATCCAGAAAGGGTCACTGGCATCCTGACCCACTTCAGGATCCTGACCTGAATAACCGGTTAATGTAAACAGCCTCCTTGCACTAAACGTCAGGTTTGCTTTCCTGATCCCGAGTTTATCACAAAATGCACGGCTGAACTGGTAGCCGAGCTTGACGTTATTCATCCGCATATAATCACCTCTTTCAACATACCGGTCGGAACCCAGGTTATTTGCCGGATGATTCATATAGGCTCTTGGTAACATGTCCGGTTCATCCTGTCCCTGCACCCTCCACCTGCTGAGCACAGCTTTGCTTTGATTGTTCCTGCTGTTCATTCCTTCTGTTTGGATTGCCACCCCGTTGATGATATCAAATCCTACACGGTAATGAAAAAACATGGAGAAATCGAAATTCCAGAATCTCAGACTGGTTCCGAATCCACCTATAAAATTTGGGTTTGAATCTCCGATTTTTTCCACATCATTTAAATCAATATCTCCATCGTGGTTTAAATCTGCATAGATTGGATCCCCGCCCTGGAATATGTATGAATCATTATACGTAAGGCTGATTGGATTTCCGTATCCATCATAGAGGATATTGCCTGTTGCATCCCTGGCAACAACATCTTCATCACTGGGCCATACCCCCAGGTACCTGAAGCCGTAAAACGAACCAATGGGTTCTCCTTCTGTAACCAACCTCGGATACTGGCCGTTGCCGATAGAGGTGGAACGCTCGGTATTAAAATTCTCAGGTAACACATTAAATGAATTTACATTACGTGAGGTGTTAAAGTTGAGAGACCAACGAAAATTTTCTTTATTTAACACCTTCAAATCAGCCATGATCTCCCATCCCTGGTTGGTCATTTCTCCCCCGTTGAAATAACGAAGTTCTCCGAAGCCTGAAGTGCTTGGAATATCATAATCACTGAACAGGATATCTGTAGTTACCTTGTTATAAAATTCCCCTTCGATGAAAAGCCTGTTTTTAAAAAGGTTGAGCTCCAATCCTATATTATAAGATGTAATGGTCTCCCATTTTAAATTATCCAACTGGATACTTGAAGGAATAATGGAAGGTGTGAAAATATAGCTGCCCGTGGAGGTTGATTCGTAATTGGCAAACCGGGCATACACATCTTTAGGCCGTCTGCCGGTCACCCCCCAGCTGAAACGCAACATACTTTCATTTAGAAAATCGGCCGATGCCAGAAATGGTTCATCCGAAAACCGCCATCCCAGCGCCAATCCCTGAAAAAGTCCCCATCGGTTATTTTCGCCAAAGGCAGAGGCGGCATCAGCCCGAAGAATGGTTTGAATCATGTACCTGTCAAGCAATTTATAATTGATATTTGCCAGCCCTCCGAGCGATCGTTTTTCGCCCATGCGGGTGGCGATCCAGTCTACCTGTCCTTCAGCTGCAGGATCCTGAACAGTCGTTGAGGGCGTGTGGACGGTCCTGGTATAGATTCTTTCAAATTCTGACTGCTGTGTTATCCAGGTAATCGCCCCTGATAATTCATGGTTTTCATTTTCAAATGGAGAATCAAAGGCAACCTGTGTTTCAGTCCTGAGTTCTATATCCATTTCGTTTTGTTCCCTGGCCCTGTTCACATAAGGATCCAGCCAGTCGGCACCGATGGTGGTATACGGATAAAATCTGTTTCTTTCTGTTCCCTGGAACTGGAATGAAACCGTTTCCCGCAACATCAACCAGTCATTTAACCTGTACCTGAGTAAAAATGTGTTTTCCAGCCGGCTGTAGCGGGTATCGTCCTTACCCAGGTTGGCCATTGCCACAGGATTATAATAGGTTACGCCATCCCCCTGGTAACTGTTGATGGGCGTAAAATACTCGCCCGTAGGATTCCCTCTTGAGTCATATTCCCAAATGCTCATATTCGGCGCTTTGATATATGCCATTTCACGTACATTGCGCCTGTCAAGCTCAGCATTTCCCTCCCTGAAATTCGTTACGTAATTAAATTTGACCTGGAACAATAAATCCCTGGACAGGAAGTAGTCCAGGTTGGTCCTTACTGAAAATCTTTGGGCACTTGTCCCTATGGTGGTCCCCATTTCATCTGCAAAACTGAAGGAATTAAAGTATCTTGTTTTTTCTCCACCCCCTGAAAGGCTGAAATAATGATCCTGGGTAAACCCATTTCGTGTGAGTTCCCCGATCCAGTCTGTGTTTGCTGAATAATTGTAAAAATCTACGTAGTCCCGGTCGTATGCAATTTCATCGGGCAAATCGTATAACCCCCTGCTGTTGTGCCATTCTTCCAGTTGAAGCATAATGTATTCATTTCCATCCAGCATAGGGATGGCCGGAGGCTGAAAGTTATAACTGCTTTTAAACTGGTAGTCAAACTTAATATCACCCATGGTCCCCCTGGCAGTTTCAATGAGCAATACCCCATCCGCTCCACGTGATCCGTATACTGCCGTTGAAGCAGCATCTTTGAGTACTTCAATGGACTTGATATCTTGCAGCGCAATATTGATCAGGTTACTTATGTCCTCCGAATCAGCCGAACTTAAATCAAAACTTTGCGCCACCCTGAATTGAGGAACACCATCAATCACGATCAAAGGCTGACTGTTCCCCATGGAGCTAAGTCCCCTGATTACAATTTGTGAACCAGCCCCGGGGTCACCCGAAGCTGCGATGATATCCAGTCCACTCACTTTTCCCTGCAATGCGTCGGCCGCTGAGGTCGTTCCCATATCCCTCATTTCAATCAAATCAACTTTCACACTTGAAGAAGCGCGGTCCCTGTCTGCAATATTCGTCAGGCTGTTTTGGTCCTTCGCTTCTGCAACGATCATGACCTCATCCAGTTCGAAATCAGAAGGTTCCAGTTCCACAATAATAGTTCTGGAAGGATCCTTTTCTATTTCCTGGATCTTATACCCGATAAAACTAACTTTCACGTCATGGGCAGGATCGCTTAATTCAAGAATAAAATCCCCGTCTAAATTGGTAGTCGTTCCTCCAATAATCCGTTCATTTTCATCATATTCAATAATGGTTGCCCCAATGACTGGTTGTCCGTCCGTCTTATCAATGATACGGCCTCTTATAATTGTTTTTTCCTGTGCTGCTACGTGAAAAAAACACAAAAGTGACAGTGCAACGGTTAATATGAGTTTACTTTTTTCCATTTTATTATACCTGAATTATCAAATGATTTTGATCCTCGATCTTACTGGCCGATCTCAGCTGAGATCAGAACCTTGTCTATCTCATGTATGACAGTATTATCCAACCTGTTGGGGAATACCTCTTCAGCATCGCCTTCCGGCAATTCTACAAAGGATCCGATAATATTCGTATTTTCCGATTCAACAGCTGTAGCATAGACTGAATTATCGTTACCGATGATTTGAATATTGTCGGCTTCGGGGTTAATGTATATTTTAGTATATAAAGTGGTATACTGGGTTGAACGCTCATCAATACGCATGGTCTCATAGTAGCCGGGAGCTTTCTTCCCATCAGTGAATATAAGGGTGCCCTGAACAAAGTGCAGCTTCAGGATCTGGCCGAGCTCTTCCACTGGAACTGAATTAAGATTTGCTGCCTCTATCGCTTCATCACTCGGAACCAACACAGTATAATAATCAGTTTCATTGATAAAAGAATAGGTTGCCAGTTTATCTTGCGATAAGCCGGCTTTTTTAAGCAGTGCATGAAATGTTGGAAAATTGGTTGAGATCTGGGTGTACATATTTATGCCGGAAAAAGAGAACCAGTTTTGAATTTCGTACGTAGTTCCATTATCTGCTTCACTTAACACTTCCGGATATTCCGTGACAATCTCATTGCCTTCAGATCCTATTGTAGTTGGGGCTGTTCCACTTACTTCTCCCGTTTCGTTATTGAAAATTAAATGCGTTCCGGCAAGATTGGGAATGAACTCCTTCCGTGCCAGACCATCAGGCTGGATATCGCAAATATGATTCAGCAACAGGTTTCGTAAACTCGTCCTGGTGTATCTTATCTGAACAGGCTCGCCCATCTCGCTAAGGACAAATGAATAAAACCTCCCATTAAGTTCATTGTAGATCAGGGAAGAATCTATCGAAGTATTGATGTCAGATTCAACAAAAAATGAAAAGGTATTATTACGTTTTTTCAGGAGTGGTAAAATACCGGTTTCCTCAATCACATTCATTACTTTCGAAAATCCCCGTTGGAGATAGACCGGGCCGGTCACACTGCTGAATGCACGAGGAACAATTGCTTTGTTGACACCTATAAAAGTGCAATTACTACCAAATTCTTCATGAACAATATCCCCGCTGTTCAGGGTAACAATATACATTTCACCATTTAAAAATCCATTCTCAA
>CAZPTO010000254.1:0-5653 GCA_964589155.1 uncultured Bacteroidaceae bacterium
ACATATAGTATTTGCCTTCTTCTGCCTGGATAACAGAGCCACCCCAGACAATCCAGTCGTCCATATGGAAAGCCCCCTCTGCAGGTGAGAGGTCCCAGTTATCATGAAACATGTTTGCTTTTTTCGAATCGCTGCTGCAACCTGCTGCGAATATCAGAATGATGACTGCTAAATTCAGTATTTTCATTTTGCTTATTTTTGAATTGTTCTTCCGATGGCCGGGATTATTCAGCTATTTTCCAAGTGTACAGTATACAAATTTAGAAAAATTATATTCATCTGATAGCTTGCAGGTGAGTTGTCAGGACGTTTGTTAGCGCTATATTGGTTTTAGTCGTATTTGTGAGCTCACTGCTCTTGGTTCGCAAAATGTCGTCGAAACTTTGGCGCAGGAGACCGAACACCAATTATAATATCTTTATGTGGTGAGGCAACAGGTTACCTTGAGAAAAAACATATATAACAAACAAAAAAAAGTACTTCAACTAAAATGTATTTTCTGATGAAACATGCACTATCAGGAAATCTCCCTTCAAAAAAACAGTTATTGATCTTGCGTATGTAGATTCTTTAACAAACCTTCAATGCAAAGATGCTTCTTGCAGTTAAACAAAAAGATTAAATAATTAATGAAAAACATTAAATAAATTTTGCTAAACATTATTTTTAGTATATATTTGTCTCCAACATTTAATCTTTTTAATATGAAATACATCACGCATAAACCCACATTGAGGGACATTACTATTTGGTTTGTAGTCTTAGTAATTCTTGTCCTGGTTCCGGTTTCAATTGGTTTATATTTAGAACCTGGAAATCCTGCTTTGTTGATTTTAATATTTTTTATTCTGGGATTTTTCATGGTCAACTTAATCCTTAGAAGATCACTTTCCCTAAAAAGGTATTTTACGAGTCCTTTTAATCTTCTTACTTCAAAGGTTCATTCAGAAAGGCAATTTGATATACCTAAAGCATTGATGTTCGATAAAATCGTTGAGGTTATCAATCAATCAAAATTCAAATTAGTGGAAACTGATCGGGACAAATTCGAAATTCTGGCCATTACAAATATATCATGGAAATCATGGGGAGAAAACATGTATATCAGCTTTGAAACACTTGGCGATGAAACAAAAATGAAATTTTGCTCTGTGACATTTTTTCAAATAACATCATGGGGAAAAAATGAGAAGAATTATGAAGACCTGTTAAGCGAAATTGAGACTTCACTCACCATATAAATATAGAAGTATGGCAATTGTTGTGAACCTGGATGTCATGTTGGCGAAGCGAAAAATGAAGTTAAAAGACCTCTCCGAAGAAGTGGGTGTCTCAACGGTAAACCTGTCCATATTGAAACAAGGGAAAGTTAAGGCCGTGAGATTTTCGACATTAGATTCAATTTGCCGTGTTTTAGAATGTCAGCCTGGCGACATCCTGGAATATGTTGAGGAAAACATCCAGAGAAAAATTCAGGAAAACTAATACACATTCTTTTCCTGGCGCCCTATTTCTGCCCGATCGCGAAAAAGTATCTGGATCTAAAAAAACAATAACAGGTTAAGGGGAAGGAATTATGTCTTCCCCTGTTCATTTGCATGAAAGCGGATGGTAATATGTTCGTGTGCCGGATTTGGAAAGACCTGGTAGTTTCCAGCAGCCTTGCAAATGGATCCGCACTGCCCTCATGGTTGACATTTGATGCAACATCCAGGACATATTCCGGGACGCCTGAAAATGCCGATGCCGATTCACTTGTAATTGAAATAAAAGCCGAAGATACTGAAGTATCCAGCGCCTCGGTTACTTTTGGTCTGAAGGTCGAACTTGTCGAATCGGAGGTCTTGTTGTCCATGAACGTGCAATGCTCAATGCGCAGGTTGATCACCCCCGTACTGTCCCAGTTCCCTTCGAATGCCGAAATGGCTCCTCCATGGTCTGCAGTGGTTGCATTCCCATCATCTGAGGTCATGCCGTTTCTAAAAGTGATCCCACTGATCCCCATGTTTAAGCTGGCATTCTGGGCATGTATATTCAGCCGAAGTATCTGGCGGGTATTCTCACCATCGATTATGGTAATATCCCTGTCATGGCTTATGTTTCGTCTGGCATAATGCCACTGATCATATGGATGCCTGACTTGTCATCTGCAGTCAATGTGACTTCAAGGGTGCTTGCTAATGTATAGGTGCCCGGGACCAGGTATACCACTGCTGAATCTGCTGACTGGGCTTGGGATAGGGCATCGGGAAGTGCGGTGGCATCATTATAGCTGCTGCCATCACCGGTTCCATCTGCAGCTGCATAAATTACTATTGGCTGGGCGATGGCCGGAATATAAGAGGCAAATGATATAAAGGAAAGAAGAAATATTGCAAGCAACTGGCGGTTTTTTTTGAAAAAGGAACCAGATAGAATTGATGATGATCTGAACTGGTTGAAGGGGTAAATTGGATGATGATTTTGAGTTTAGAAATTTCAAATGCGTACGGTTAAACCTGATGTTAATAAGAATATTGGAGGTCATTTAGTACGATTGAATTTACAAAATCAACCTTATGTTTTTTCTTTTTTTTACAGCAATGGATTGCTTCCGTAGACGAAAAATAGAAATTGAATTATTGTGTTTTTTGCAGGATTGCATTATCAATGTGAATATACCCCTAACTTGAAGTTGCAGCTTTTAATGGCTAACCAAATGATATTCTCGCATCTGATATTGAACATGAAGGCAATGTTTCTAAACTTAAAACAATTCTAAATACAATACAGATCATTGAAATAGTTGATTTGTATTTATTTATGCCTTAACTTATTGGCCATGTTAGCTGCATAACAATAATAATCGGTTAAGATTACTGACACTTAATCACCATCTAAAACCAAAACCATGAAAAAATTACTTACTCCAATTCTATTTGGCTCTCTTCTCTTCATGCTATACTCATGTGGCAATGAGACCGTGATCGATGATACATGCATGCAATGTCATTCTACCCAGGTAAAAATGGACATTGACTTACAATTTAATCAGTCTGCCCATAAGGCTGGAGCTATTGCTGTTGATTATGCCGGCTCACGCGCTAGATGCGCACAGTGCCATTCTCATGAAGGGTTTGTTGAATATGCCATGAATGGCGAAGTAGATCAGGACATTTCATTAGCTTCAGCATGGCAATGTAAGACCTGTCACAATGTTCACAAGACCTTCACTGATGAGGACTATGCATTAAGACTTGCAGACCCGGTGGCTTTCCTTTTCGATGAAACAGTCACCTTTGATTATGAAAACAGTAACCTCTGTGCCAATTGTCACCAATCCCGCAGGGCAGGACCAGAAGATATGGCAGGTGAAATGGTTGACACCGATGGTGATGATGAGAACGATTATACAATGCAGGCCGGCGAGTTTTTTATCAGCAGTACGCATTATGGACCTCACCATGGTTCCCAGGCCAACCTGATGCAGGGTGTTGGGTTTTCTGAAATTGCCGGTTCAGCATCCTATCCTGAGGCTGGATCCCATCCTCATGCTGCACTTGGATGTACCGGTTGTCACATGGAAGATTATGCTGATGGAATGGGAGGACATACTTTTAACCCCAGTATTGCTTCCTGTACTGAATGCCACAGTGGTGCTGAAGATTTTGATGTTGGTGGAGGACAGGAAGAGATAGCTGATCTGCTGGAAGAACTCAGGGATCTCCTGGTTGCTGCCGAAGTAATTGAATGGGTAGAAGAAGATGAGGCATATGAGCCCATCGTTGCTGTGCATGGATTGGATGAATCCAGGGCATTTTTTAATTGGATCGGGATCGAGGAAGATCGTAGTCTTGGTGTTCATAATCCCACATACATAAAAGCTCTGTTGGAAAACAGCATTGCAGCAGTTCAGTAGTATCCATAATTCAAGAATATCGGGGTCGCTTTGAAAGAGACGACCCCGATTCTTTTCTTGGGGACCTGGTTGGACCGGTAAAGGGAGTCAGCGGGTATTGCGATTTGTTGCGATGAGCATGTCGGGGTAATCGCTTTGCTCGTGATCTGATGGGCTCCAGTCCTGCAAATAGAAAAAGCACTTCGCTGGCGTGAAATGTCTTTAGTTTAATATAATTCGTATATATCTTATTTAAACTATTGTCATTTAGCATGTTATAAATTTCATTTTTTCTAAAGGCAACTAGTCACTTGAAGTTAAAACAATATTTAAATTATTTTAAATCAACTAATTAAATAAAGAATTAATACACATCAAAAAGCGGAAGCTCCTTTACCGCGATTTCTGCTTGAAGGAACAAAACAAAAATATTTTGGGCCGCAATATAAAACGATTTTTCCCGGGAAAAGATAATTTTAGACCTTTCATTAATACTAAAATATGAAGCGATTAACAATTACGATTTTACTCACGGCCCTTTTCATATCAATTAATGCCCAGGACAGGGCTGCCTGGATGAAAGATGCAAAATGGGGTGTGATGATTCATTATCAACCAGAATGGTTGGCATCGGAAAATCAGATGGACCCAATAGATATTAAAAAGTGGAATGAACTTATAGATAATTATGATTGTGAAACACTTGCCAGGCAATTGTATGAAACAGGTACCGGATACCTGATCATGACGGTGCGCCATGGTCCTCCATATTTTATATCACCAAATGCCACCTATGATCGGCTTACTGGTCAGGTACCCAGCAGGTGTTCCAACCGGGACCTGATATCAGATTTAGCAGATGCTTTGGATAAATATGGAATAAAGCTGATCACCTACATCCACGTTCAGGCACCTGGTCAGAATGAAGCTGAGCTCGATGGATTTGCCCTGGATAGAACCGATTACTATAAATTCGGACCATTTGAAAGAAATGCCGAGGCGTTGTTGCGCTGGCAGGAAGTCATAAGAGAGTATTCTATGCGTTGGGGAGAAAAAGTCTCTGGATGGTGGTTTGATGCATGTTATCGACCGAATACGAATTACAGGCATCCTGATGAGCCAAATTTTAAATCAGTAGCGGATGCAGCCAGAGCCGGTAATCCGAATAGAATTCTGGCATTTAATCCGGGGCGATTCCCCAGGATCATGTCCATCACACCCCATGAGGATTATACCGCAGGTGAGATCAATGATCCCGAACGTATTCGTTTGAGTTATCAATATGATGGCATGATTGATGGCAAGCAGATACACATATTGAGCTTCCTTGGTAATTACTGGGGACAGGGTGCACCCCGATTTACCGAAGAGCAAATTGTGGAGTATAGTAAAAAGATCAATGCGGAAGGGGGGGCAATCACATGGGATGTACCTCCATTGCCTGATGGAACCATTTCGGACGATTTTATGAAGCAATTGCTTGTGATTGGAGAAGCAATGGGAACAGCAAAATAGTTTTATCCGATTCTTCCAGGTTTGATTTGTGAAATCTCGTTCAAACTTTCGTTATAAAACCACGTGAATTCAAATTGTTTTACTTTTTTGTCACTTATATAGAAAACCGACTTCACAGGATCTAAATGCAACTGGCACCGGGTAAATATATCCCCGTTTTCATTAGTATATATCTTAATTAAACTCTTATGATACAATATGTTATAAACTTCGTTTTTAGTCAAGGTGCGTTATTCGTCCTCCTTCGTCGGCCTCATGAGC
>CAZPTO010000255.1:0-5652 GCA_964589155.1 uncultured Bacteroidaceae bacterium
ATATCCACCCGTGTAAACGCATCTGATGTCCTGAAACTTCCAATCCCGGCATAAGCTTTTCCGCTGAAAGTGTTGTTCCAGTCGGGTTGGTTCTCCATGGCGATCAGACCGCCCAGTCCGCCTCCCTGTGCTGCAATGGAAGCTGCGCCGTGGCGGATCTTCAGCTCATCCACCAGGAACATGGGTACAAGGGTGAAATCCACCATCCCAAGCATGGGTGAATTGATGTTCATCCCGTTCCAGGTCACCTGTGTATGCGATGGCGCGGTTCCGCGGAAAGAGGCGGTGGACAATGCCCCGCGACCGTAATCCTTGATGTGGATCGTGGTGTTTTCCTGCAGCAGCGTGGCGAGATCGGCTGACACCTGGTAATGCATGATGAATGTATCGATGCGCACCTCTTTCATGCCGGCCTGCTCTTTCTGGGACGAGCGTTGCGCAGCGACCTCTACCTGGCTGATCCGGAACACGGAATCGCGGATGCCCTGTGCGTGCAGTGGGGAAGGTAGCAACAGCAGCAGCAACAGCACGGTCGTGGCGCCGCGCTGGCAGATGCTACTTGTTCCCGCTCCGGAAAAGGGGCGGTGCAACGGTCCCGGCAACCATATGAGCAGGTGTGTCCGCATCTATTCTTTTATAAATTTTGCTGATCCGCTGCGGGTGTCGCTTGTAACGGTGACCATGTACATTCCCGGGGGAAGGGTATGGATCTGCAGCCGGGACCCCGGATCATCCAGTTGCGCTGAAAACACCTGTTTTCCTGCAATATTGAAGATCCGGAGCAAGGGCAGGGAAACGCCCCCGACTGCTGCCGGGCTGCTGACCGCGTTTCCTGTTGCCCCGGTGATCTGACCGGCACCACCCGGAGCACCCGGCCATCCTTTCAGCATAATAAAATCGCGGGCAGGGTTAGGGTATACTGAAAACTGCGCCTGTCCGGACATTCTGTCTTGTAGACCCAGTGCGAGATCGATGAAGGTGGAAACCGAAGTGCGGATGTCGGAATTGGAGGTCAGAGATGCGGTGATGGTCAGTTCGCCTGAGCCATTGACGTGCAGCACATTTTCCTCATCTACTGCTGCACCGGGCATGTTGCTGGTCCAGCGGATCTGTTTATCCCTGTTCAGCCTGCCATTGGTGAAGGCAAATACTTCGAGCTGGTATTCGGTGGTGTCGAGTACCGGCGGGATCTCACGAATCACAAGCAGGTCATGGTTGTCGGTTGCAGAGGGATCAGGTGCAACAAGGGCTGCACCTGTGATCTCCGCAGAGATCTGTCCGAGCCATCCGGCCCCGTCATTGACGGCGCTGTGTACCCTGATGAAGTGGACCCGGTCGAGCTCCACATAATTCCCTGCAGCATCCACCGCCCAGCTGATGTCAAACGCATCTCCGCCGGCATTTTCCACGCCAGGGGTGTATGGATTGTCGGGAAGGGTGTAGGGCTTCCTTCCCCTGAACTGGTTGTCGACGTATCCAAAGGCTCGCTTCTGTGAATAGATCGTGGTGGCAAAGCTGGTATCCACGGTGGAACGGATCATGGTGCCCGAAAGTGTATAACGGTCCTGGTTGATCCCAGGGAAAGAATCCTGCAGCGGGTAGTAGGGCTGGCTGTAAAAGCTGTTTGCACTGATGTAGCCCGCGTTTCCGAGGTTATCGGTCCACGGCACATCGGCAGCGCTGTCAGCTCCCGGATTTTCATAGGTGACGCTGTAGTTCCTGACCGTCGAGCTGAAGTTGTGGTCCGATCCCGCCAGTTCGTACCAGGTATCGTCCGGATGTCCGTTCCCGTTTTCATCTTTCATCACGGAGACGATCCCGGGTTCGGACCAGTTGGGGAGGGGATTGCCAAAGATGGTGAAATCAACACCGAAGGGATGCTCCGGATCGTTTTCAACCGCTTCTTCAAACCTGAATACCACGTACCCCCCAAACCCACCCAGGGAGAGGCTGCCGTTGATGCCCCCGACAATGGATGCGGGGGAGGAGGGGGCCGACCACGGGACAGTGTTCATGTACTGTGATGGGGCCGGGACGTATTCCAGGACCTTGGCGATGTACTGGGCACGGAGGGGGAACGTGAGCAGGACTGCGATCACCATAATGTTGCGCCTTTTCGCTCGCCTTGCCTGCGGAAGGAATATGAACCGCATTGCGGTTACGATCTGTTGTTGCAGAGGTTTCATGGCTACTGTTTGATCACTTTTTCTATGTATGTGGTGTTTCCTGTCCTGAACTTTGCCAGGTAGGTACCACGCGGACTGCTGCTGAGGTCGATGGTGGTTCCGGCGGTGAAACTGTTTTGCTGAAAAACGATCCTTCCGCTGATATCGTAAATGGTGACGTCCACCGGGCTGTTGTTTCCTGTTTCAACGGTGAAAAATCCGGCAGATGGATTGGGATACATCCGGATCCTGCCCGGTTGCTGTCGCATCAGTCCGGTGGTTTGCACGTTGACCTGGAAGGAGTGGTATACACCTTTGGTGTTGGATATGGCATTCATACCCAGGCGTGATGTGCCTTCGGCGAGTAGCGCGATGCGGAGGGTGTCGCCGTCGACAACAGGGTCGATCACGAGGGTGTCCCATGAATTGTCACTCAGTTGATAGAAAAAGCGATCATCATCATCGTCAGGATCGGTAAACAGGTCTTTCAGATCAAATTTAAGGGTTTGTCCCGGTTCGCCTGACTGGTCCTGGACCGGGTTCAGGAGTTCGGGTGCGATATCAGGAATGGCACAGAGGTTGTCCATGCAGAAGTAGGCCGGGGTGTTCATACCCCAGTCGCCATTGTCGGTGGAACTGAGTGTGAAGCCGAGGGTGTGGACTTTTCCCAGGGGGGTGAGGTCCACCCACTGCCAGGTCTCGATGATATAGTCATCTGCCGGATCTTCGAAGCGGTAGTCGGCCAGGTAGAATGAAACCGTATCGTGGGTTCCATCGTTCCTGTTTCCCCTGATGGTGAGTTTCAGCCAGTCGGGATCGGTGCCGTCATCTCCGCCGAATTTTTTGGTATAGGCGTCCCCCATCTTCATGGACAGGGCAGCATAGGTGCTGTTGTTAATGAAGAAACCCGGAAAATACTGGTCGCAATCCAGTGCAGTGTTGACCTGGGAGAAGGGAGAGGTATAAGTCAGCCCGTAGTTTTTTCCTTCGGCTGAGTCGAGCCGTACAGGGGAGAAGGCGCTGTACTGGTTGGTATACCCGGGAGTGGTATTGTCCGCCATGTTGCTGTAGGCCCATCCGCTCCATGAGAACCAGTCGGGGTTGTAATCGTTGTAAAAGACGAGTGTTCCGCTCGTGAAGTTTCCGGTTCCGTCGGAGCCGTTCCAGTAGCTTTCCGGGGTGAGGGCCAGGTCGTCGAAAGTGGCGACGATGTGGTCTCCTTCAATGACGGGCCGGACACCGACGATGAAAGTGTCGGCGGTTGCCTGGCCGTCATATTCCGCTGTAATTACAATGTTGGTTTGTCCGGCTGCCAGGTAGTCGATAGTAAGGGTTTGGTTATCGACGGTGGCATTGGCCACTGCAGGGTTGGAAATGTGCGCCATACCATAAGTGAGTGTTGCTTCCGGGTTGCCGGGATCAGAGAAATGATTTGAGAGGTCGATGACCGAGTTGGGATCTTCTTCGGAGGCTTCGAAGTTCGGGATGGGGATTGTCCGTTCAGGGGGCAGGAGGATGCGCATTGTCGTTTGCGAGGCAGAGACCGGCTGTGCGTCCGCGGTTGCAGATGTGGATCCGGTGCTGGCATTTTCCTGTGCAGTTAGCCCGCCTGCCAGGAGTGCAAACACCACCAGGGTGTACATTTTTATCATGAATAGTTTTTTTCAGCACGGAACAAAATCAGAACAGCAGAAGCCGTGCAACATCAAGCTACTCTGTTTGTGATTTTGCGGACTGCGGGGAAGATTGTAAGTCAAAAGGTTCGTGATCGATCGACTTCCTGTTCACCGCAGGTTACAAAATCGTTCACTGGCAGGTCTTCTGACTTATTCCTGTTTTCTGAGCCCTTCCCGTCCTTGTCCTCCATAGCTTCAGCGAAGGAGGACTTTTTTGCGCGGTGTGGATTTTTGCGCAATGCCCGCCTTCGCTAACGCTTCGGCGGACGAGAACAGTGGGATCATCTCAGAACCCAATTGGAAAATACAGCAGCGGGAACTGTTGCCGACTCTAACGGCATTCCCTCTTCGTCTCCTGGCAGAGCATTCACCTGCGGCCGTTGCCATTGGTGAATATTTCAGCGGAAGGCCCGTAACTCTGACGGGTTGATCAACCGCATTCGGCTCCATCCATTGGAGAACCAATGATGAAGCAAATGTAGGGAATAATATGCTAAGAAGGAATTTAAATTTTAAACAGTGGTGGTTGAAAAAGGGAAAAACCAGTTCAAACCCAGGTTAAATTGTAAACAAGGTTGGCTGAAAAGAGGAAGGTCTGAGGGTATTTGCAGTCTTAACCCTCATTAAACTCCACGTAGTTGAACTTGATCTTCAGGCGGCCTTCCATGATCTCGCCGACTTCGAGCAGTTCGGGATCGTCGAATTCGAAGTACCAGTTCACAACCACCTTGTCCTCATAGTCGGGTATTTCGCGGAACCTCTTGAGCACATCGAAGACTCCCTGCACCGATGCGGTATCAACGTAATTGAACTTCAGGGTAATCTCGGTTTGTTTCTGGGGATCCTTGATATACTCATCCACCCAATCAATGATGGGTGAAAAGAATTTATTGGCATTGGCCAGGATGGAATTGCCTTCCATCTCTATCTTTCCTTTAGGGGAGCACTTAACTCCAAGAGAATCTTTGGTTTGCTCTATTGTTAATTCTTTCATGAGGCTTGAAATGGTTGCTTTGTTATCTAAAATTAACAAATAAGTGTGAAGATGGTTTATCTGTGCCGTTATTTTTTAATCCTCCTCCTCTTCTTCCTCTTTCTTTTTGTACTCCACGAAGTTGAACTTCAGCTTCAACCGGGCCTCCATGATCTCTCCCACTTCAAGCAGTTCCGGGTCGTCGAACTCGAAGTACCAGTTCACCAGCACGCTGTCCTCATAGTCCGGGATCTTTTTCAGCAGTTTCAGGATATCGAAGACAGATTGCACCGATGCCGTGTCGATATAATCGAACCTGAGTACGACATCTGTTCTGTCGGCCGGTTGGTTTACATATGCTGTGACCCAGTCCATGACCGGCTGGAAGAATTTCCTGGGATAGGCCAGGATGGAATTTCCGTGCATGCTGATACTGCCGTCCCTGCATTCTATGGCGAGTGCGTCATCTTTAGGTTCAAGTATAAAATCTTTCATAAGGTTTACATTATCAGGACATAGCAATGTGGCTTATTGCCTTTTCAATTCCTAATCGAAAATGAATTTACGAAATCTTTCTGAATTACAGGTCACCTGAGGTCAATTTTATAATGGAAGAGGATCTCCCTGAGTTTCTCTTCAAGTGTCTTGTCGGTGATGATGCTCTCGTCCGGATTATGGTCGATATCCCAGAGGATGTTGTTAATGGATTTCCAGGTGGAGGTTGGTTTCCCGAGCATGGTAGTGAGGAGTTTGGAACCATTCACATAGTAATGCTCTTTCATCTTTTCCTTCATGGTATCCAGCAGTCGCATTTTCCGGAACAGGTAGATGGTAAATT
>CAZPTO010000256.1:0-4352 GCA_964589155.1 uncultured Bacteroidaceae bacterium
TCCCGCCTTTCTTTTTTGGTGGGTCTTCCAGCGCCGCGTTCCCGCTTGTAAAAAAAATCGTCCTGCATGGTGAGTTTATCGAGCTCCTCCTGGGGGGTGATGTCCTCTGCAAATTGTGCGACCAGCTTTGCCCCTACCCTTTTCTGGATCGGATCGAGCACTTTGTAGGAATAGACCACCGGCATCTTGCGCACCTGGATCACATCACCCTGCTGGATCGTCCGGGAGGGTTTGACCGACATTTCATTGATCATCACGCGACCTTTCCTGCATGCTTCCGTGGCTTGGGCGCGTGTTTTGTACACGCGTATCGACCAAAGGTATTTATCAATGCGGTTGTCCATAGTTGTAATATCTCAGCAGGTCATTTACATGTTTTTAATTAAGCAAAATATCAGCAGCTCGGTTTACATATGATAAAACTAATAAAATCTGGTCCGGATCAAAATAAACCCTGTGCACTTAACATAGATTTGGCTGTCAGGGGGATTTGAGCAAGGACCCCTGCTCATCTATACCTTTCAGGTTGGCAATTAATTCCCGGGGGCCCCGCTAATACGGGCTCATCCTTCGCACCATCCGGTAGTAGAGCCTGCGCACATATTTATAAATATATACCATGGCCAGTTCTGATCCGCCAATCAGCACATCACGACGGCCTTTTTTCATCGACCGGACCATCTTGCGTGCACAGGCTTCCGGGGAGATCCCGTTGGCCTGTCCCGGATCCATGACGCCCCGCGCCTTGCCCTCTCTGTCCACGGCATGCAGGGAGATATTGGTCCGTACCCGTCCCGGACTGAACAGGGTCACGCGAATCCCGTGCCGGTGGTTCTCGGCAAGCAAACTTTCATAAAATCCGAACAGCGCATGCTTGGCTGCGGAATAGGCACTGCGCATGGGAAAACCGAACTTCCCCGCGATGGTGCTTGTGACGCCGAAATATCCTTCTCCCTGTTCAATCATACCCGGAAGGACGGCCTTGGCCAGGATCACGCCAGCGAAATAGTCGATCTCCATCAGCCGCCGGTCGATCTCCAGGGGTGTTTCCGATACCAGCGAGCGTTGCGAGATCCCGCCGTTGTTCATCAGCACGTCTACCCTTCCAAATTCCTTCAACACCTGTGTTGCTGCCGCCTCCACCTCTTGGGGTTTTCCCAGGTTGAATACCACCGGGTAAACTTCCTCAGAAATGCCACTCAATTTGTCCTTTACGCGGTCCAGTTCTTCTGTCTCATGTGATGAGATAATAACCCTGGCTCCCTCAGTTGCAAATTCTTCAGCAAGGGATTCCCCGATCCCGGAAGACGCCCCGGTGATCCACACTACTCTATTTTTGAATGATACCATTGATTACATTTTATAAGCTGGATTTAAACATTGGTACTGCCAGGGCCGGGTTGATGAGGTAAGGTCCAGGATGATAGCCGATCCAGATGCAATATCCTGTCCGAAAGCAATAGGCAATCCCAAAGTAATTAAGGGTCTTGAAGAAAATGCAGGATAAAATGAAAATGCTGGTGCCGCTGCAATGCATGCTTTCGGTAATCTGGTAAACTCCACAGATTTGCTTGATCCCGCAGAAATGACCTGTTCCTCGCTGTAGGTGTCCGGTATCTGATTTTTTACCATTATTTGATCAGGTTCTCGGTCGTGGAAACGATCTCCTGCCTGAGCTCCACCAATTCCACAGCCGCTTTCTTCTTCCGCCGCAACTGGCTGCCAAACCATGCACCGCGGACCGTTTTCTTCCAGCGGAAATACCACATCAACGCCAGTTTTCCCATGGGATAGAGGGTGATGAGGTACCCCAGCCAGATGTACCAGCCGTCGGTAAGCAATGCCACGATGAGGGTCTGCAGGAGGTAGGAAATGGGTGTAACCAGCAGGATGCCTGCCCCGGCCTTGATGGAGCTGTGGAACTGCAGGTCCTTGACGTTCCTGACCATGCGCACAGGCAGAAAATACATGATCGCGTTATTGATCAGTCCGTAGAGGAACACCGGGAAGGTGACCAGCAGGGTGAAGTATCTCCAGAGTGCATGCATGCCGCCAAAACCTTTTTTCTTCACCACCCAGTCGCGGATGTTCATCTCTTTGACCTTTTTCATATAAGGCTCCACCTTTTCCTTCAGCGGTACAAGTTTCTGTTCATTCTCTTCCAGCACCTGGTCCAGCCTGCGGATCATCTCCTTGTCGGCTTTGAATTTATCGTGCAGCCGCGTGCCTTTGATCCCCATGGTCTCCCGCATCCGTTCATTGAAAATCGTGCGGAGTCCCATGTAGGTATCATAATATTCTTCTGTTTCGATATGGATCATCAGCGGATGCAGCTCACTGATCAGCCGTTTTTTCAAGTGGTTCAGACCACGCGGACCATTCTCCTCGAAGGTATGCCAGTACTCCGACACCTCGATGGGTTTGCCGTAGTAGATATGGAGGTCCTGGTTGTGTTTGATATAGTCACCGAAATCCAGTCCCACCGGGACGATCTTTACATAAGGCTCGTTTTTCTTCTCTTCCTGGGCCTTGAAAGCGATCCGGAACACCCCTTTTCCCAGGTTACGAAGCCGCCGCTTGTCACCGTGATTCCCCTCGGGCATCAGGCAGAGCTGGTGTTTGCGGTGCAGTACTCCCACGGTGATATCGAAGATCTCCTGGTTTTTTCCCAGTTCCTCCACGCCATCCCTGATCCTGAACACCGGCAGGATCTTCAGGGTATTGAGCACTTTGGCAAGCAGTTTTTTCCTGAACAGGTCGGCCCGGGCCAGGAAAACGGTATCACCCGGTGAGGAAAACAGCACGATCAGTGCATCCATCAGTGCATTCTGGTGATTCGGCGTAAAGATCACAGGTGCATCCTTCGGGATATTCTCCAGTCCGTGCACCTCGAATTTCCGGTAGAACTGGCTGAATACGCCGCTTACGTATGAATAGATCAGCGTGTAAGCGATGGTTCTGCGGTCGATGCGGTCGACCGCCCCGATTACTTTTCTTTTGGCCATCTGGTTTGGTTTTAGATCCACAAAGATAAATGTTTTCGTCGTAAAGCGAAGCCGGGGTGTTGTAGGATGTTGGACCCTGTGCATGCAATTCTTTCTGGCAGTACCTGTGATTCAGGGAGCCCGGACTGGTCATCCGGTTGCTTCCACGTACCCTCCCCTTCCCGTATTTCCTGATCATTGGGACCAAAGGATTTATAATGGGACAAAGTGCGACCGCTGCTTCAAAAAAAATGATTAATTTCGCATCGGATTATCCAAATATTTAGATATGATTATTTCAGGGATACAGCAGGTGGGTATTGGCGTGAAGAGCCTGAAAGAGGCGTGGAGATGGTACCGCGATCATTTTGGCATGGACATCCGGGTCTTTGACGAAGAGGCGCCGGCCAATTATATGGTTCAGTACACAGGCGGCAAAGCGCGCAAGCGGCATGCAGCACTGGCGCTCAATATGATGGGCGGCGGCGGGTTTGAGATCTGGCAATACAAGGACAGGGAGCCTGAGGCCCCCGGGTTTGAGCTCCAGGCAGGGGACCTGGGTATTTTTTCAGCAAAGATGAAATCGCCAGATGTGGAGCGCACCTACGATCATTTTCATAAGATGGGACTGACCCTGAATGGTGTTTCCAAAGATCCTGCGGGAAGGAAACAGTTCTTCATGAAAGATCCTTTCAACAACATTTTCCAGGTCGTGGAAGCCAACACCTGGTTCAAGCTCAACAGGAGGAAAAAGACCGGGGCCACCTATGGTGCGGTGATTGGTGTTTCCGATATTGAGAAGTCCAAAAAAGTTTACGCCGACATTCTCGGTTATGACAAGCTTGTATATGATCAGACGAAGGTTTGGGATGACCTGTCCAGCCTGCCCGGGGGTCAGCACACGATCCGCCGTGTTTTGCTGCGGCATGAACATGACCGGAAAGGGTTCTTTGCCCGGTTGTTTGGTCCCACGGAGATCGAGCTGATACAAGTAACGGACAGGGATCCGGTCACTATTTATAAGGACCGCTATTGGGGAGATTTGGGATTTATTCACCTGTGTTATGACGTGACCGGTATTGATAAACTGAAGGAGAAATGCGAAAAACTCGGATTCCCTTTTACCGTTGACAGTCAGCAAGAGACGGAAGGCAACTCCTTTGATATGGGCGAAGCCGCAGGTCATTTTTCCTATATTGAAGATCCCGATGGCACGCTGATCGAGTTCGTTGAGACCCACAAGATCCCCATTGCAAAGCGCTTTGGGATCTACCTGAATTTAGATAAGCGGAAAAACAAGGAGAAGCCCGTGGCCGACCGGGTATTAAAAATGCTGAAGTACATGAAAGTGCGGGAGAAGCATTTGAC
>CAZPTO010000256.1:4452-5643 GCA_964589155.1 uncultured Bacteroidaceae bacterium
TAAAAAATATTCCTATATTTACTGCCGTACCAACCAGACTATTGTATGATCGACGCGTTTCAGTCACTGCAGGATACGATCGTATCAGCAGACACCACCATTGTTACAGAGAAGGTATCCGGAATGCTTGCCACCTTCAGGGAGATGGACAAGGAACGGCTCAATTTCGGCGGGGCGAGTCTTCCGCTGCAGATCGTTTTAGGGGTAGTGATGTTCGGCGTGGCATTAGGAATAAAAACGCAGCATTTCAAGGATGTGGCGAAGAACCCCAAGCTGGTGCTCATTGGTTTTTCTTCGCAGTTTATATTGCTGCCGGCGGTGACCTTTTTGCTGGTACTGTTGCTGAACCGCTGGATCACGCCTACCGTGGCACTGGGGATGATTTTGGTGGCCAGTTGTCCGGGTGGAAACATCAGTAATTTCATGAGTTCCGTGGCAAAGGCAAATGTCGCGCTCTCGGTAACGCTTACCGCCATTGCCACTTTGGGTGCCATTGTACTCACCCCCTTCAACTTTGCTTTCTGGGGCGGGATGTATTTGAAGTTTGCCCCATCGGAGGCCACTGCTTTTTTGCGTGAACTGCACATTGATCCCATCGAGATGTTCAAAACCGTATTTATTTTGCTGGGGGTTCCGCTGATCCTGGGCATGTGGTTCAATCACAAGTTCCCGAAGATCACCGCGAAGATTTTCAACCCGTTCAAAAACGTCTCCATGGTGATTTTCCTCGCGCTGGTGGTGGTATTGTTTGGCATGAACTACAATTTTTTCATCCGTTTCATCGGGTATATTTTCATTGTAGTATTGCTGCACAATATCGTAGCCCTCAGCACCGGTTATTCGCTGGGTAAGGTTTTCAATACCGATGTCCCCACCCGGCGCACCTATGCCATCGAGACCGGCATCCAGAACAGCGGGTTGGGATTGGTGTTATTATTCAACGAAGCGATCTTCCCCACCGAACTGAAGATCGGCGGCATGGCCTTCATCGCCGGCTGGTGGGGCATCTGGCACATTTTAAGCGGACTCGGCATCGCCAACATCTGGGCCCGGATCCCTTACGGGGATTTCAAGTTGCGGTACCTTGCCCCGAAATTTTTGAGGAAGGGGTGACAGAAAAGTGCTGGTTTTAAAAAATCATTTATTATTTTGGTTGAACCAAAACCAACAATAAGGTCGATCCAAGTTGAG
>CAZPTO010000257.1:0-5625 GCA_964589155.1 uncultured Bacteroidaceae bacterium
GATCAGGCGGTTGAGGCCGATCTCCCTGATGTTGTAGGGCCTGTCGGGGAATCCCACGCCCCATATTGTTACCAGGGGTTTGCCGCGATGATGCAGGTAGGTTTGTTTGTCGCCATAATCCAGCACATCCAGATTGTCCACCAGGTGTTTCCAGTCTTCGATCACCTTTGAGCAATCGTCCCTTCCTGGCTGAAGTCCTGAAAGGTCATACATCACAGCGATGGCCCGCTCATATTTTTGCGACGCTTCAAATGCATTGGAGAGGATGTGGTCCTGTTCCTTTCTCCGGTCACCGCCACGGGTGACCCCATAAAAGCGTTGCATGAATACACCGTCCAGCCCATATTCCTTCATCCACTTGAAATGCAGGTCCGTGGTGCTTTTGTCCATGGAGCTGAACACCCTTGCCGGGGTACCGTCAGGATAGGTAAAGCTGGTAGGGTAGGTCTTTTCATATTCAGAAACATCCGGCCACACATCAATGGTGTTATGGTCGGCGTCGAATTGATCGCCTCTTCCATAGTGTCCCCAGCCCCGGTCGGCCGGATCGCCCTCGGCCCTGAACCATCCCTGGTAACCGGCCATGATCAGTCCTTTATAGCTCGGGTAGAGGACTGTTTTTTCTTTTTTTTGGGAATGTGCTGTAATCGTGAAACAGACCAGGCAGAGTATCAACATTTTTTTCATAGCTGAAGATTTTTGGTTGGTTCGTATTTTTTTTGGTTGATATTTTTTTGGTAGATTGTTTTTTTAGTGGTTATTATACTATAAATTTAACACTGGAGATATAATGAAGTCTTAACAGCGCATTAATCCGAAGTATGATGGCGGGTTCAAATGCTGGGAAAAAATTCTAAAACCAGATTGTGACCGTGCCGGAATGTTTAAAGCCGCATGATTCAGGCGATGCGTGAAAAAAAGAAGATTCAGCAGGTGATTAATGTTCTATTAATGTACGATTAATAACCTTTTAATCACCTGAATCTATATTGCGACCATAAATTTTTTTCTTTAACCTTAAATGAATGATTATGAAAAACAAGTACTTTTTAACTTTTATTCTTGCGATTGCAAGTACTGCTTTGATCGCACAAACTACTGTTTGGACAGCTGAAGGTGAACCTGCAAAATGGAATGAGCCTACCAACTGGACAGGTGCGGACGGAGTGTATCCTGACTTTACAGTTAAGACAGTCTTTAATGTACCAACAGCTGCGGATTGCCTTGTAGACGTTGATTCTGCCGAGGTACTTCACCTCGTTATGGGTGACAACAATCCCAATGGTGGCGTTTTAACCATCCAGGACGGTGGTGTTCTTACTACATCTGAAGACGGACCATGGTCGACTGTTGGTTACAACAATTCAGCTGAAATGCTCATTGAGGCGGGTGGTGAAGTGATCAGTAATCACCGGTTCCATGTCGGGCTGGTTGGTATTGATGCACCAGCTGAAGCTATTCTCGAAGTAGCCGGAAAGCTGAATGTACAGGTGAACAAATTCACAGTAAATGATCCCGGCGATGCCAACTGGACCGCTGAGGTTTATGTAACCACAGGTGGCGAGATCGTTACTCCCGGCTTTTTTATTGGAGAGGGCGGACTTGTTGATGTATCAGGAGGTATGATCACGATGGATGGCGATATGGTTGAAACGCTTGGCACTTACGTCAATGCAGGCCAGCTTACCGCTGAAGGTGGAAGTGAAGAGCCGACCATTGAGTTGGTCATCGTTGGCGAGGACACAACTACGACGGTGAAGTCATCCACAACTGTTGGATTCGAAAACAGAATTGCAAAAACAGCACTTGGTATTTATCCGAATCCTGCTACAGATGTAGTTTATTTCAAGGAGAATGTAGTGGCCAACGTTCAGGTATATTCCATCACAGGAGAGATTGTCCTGAGAAGAGACAATGTTTCACAGGTGAATATCGAAACCCTGAAGCCAGGATACTACATCCTTAAAGCAGAAGCTGACAACAAGACATTTGTCGACAAGCTTCTTGTACGATAAGTAGTTTCTTTCATAAGTAAAGAAATGGGGTCGTCCTAACCGGGGCAGCCCCATTTTTTTTGAGCTGTTCCCGGACAGCCAGGCGAATCACAGCATATGCAGCGCGGGAAATTAATTGCCAGGTTACGGTGACAAAGAAGATCGCGGTGGAAAGCCGGGTTGCAGGAAGCAGGTTGCGATTGAAGGTTTTATGGCAATGACAGCAGGAAGCAGGTTGCGATTGAAGGTTTTATGGCAGTGACAGCAGGGAGATGCAACAGGGTAAGCTGTACAAGGGTAATTTGCAAAAGGGTGAGTTGCAAAAGATCACACTTCAGGATACACAACTGTGTCACCTCAGTATGGGCGTTTTTAATTGAAAAAACCGGCAGGGTTCGTGTGCACCCTGCCGGTTCTGATCAGAGAGAAATGTTAACCTAAAACTAATTATCTGTCGGAGTCAGCCTTACGGCCGGAGCATAATTGTAGCGCGCGCCGGGTACGTCAACGACGGCTCCAACTCTGAAAAAATATGCAACATTTTCGTCGATCGCCCTTGACCTGCCGAGGTCCCACTCGATGGTATACACCGAATCCGGGACCGCTGCGGCCCCGAGGAAAATCTCCTCATCGTCAAGCCTGTGTGTCTTCCCAACGGTGGGTTCCGTGTGTGCAAAAATGTTTGCAAACGTAATATGAATGCTGTCAGGAACTGTCTGCTCAAGCTTGAAGGTGGCAGTGAGGTCCATCCCATCCAAAATTAAATCCACATCAGTGATCCTGATATAAGGAGTGACCTCCAGGTCAAACTGTGTATCTCCTTCGATGGTCACCGAGGTTGAATCTGTGGGATGGAAATTGCCGTCCTCAATGGGAGGAACAGCATAGAGCCCCTCGAATACAAGGTCGTTCCGGTAGGATCCGTCAGGCTTGATCACAAAGTACTGTTTTTGCGGATTCTCAAATTCTTCGTTAATCTCTATGAGTGCAAGCCTGGCGCCGTCAAATATATCTGACTGCACCGTATCGCCTGTTTCCTGGTCGATCAGTGCCCCGTGGAGTGATCCCTGCGGATAGTCGTAATTATCCAGTTCACAGGAGGTCATCACAGCGACTGCCAGGAGTATAAATGAAATTGATCTTATCGTTTTCATAATGATTTCAATTTTAGATTAATACTGTGGATTTTGTACCAATCCGTTCGATCCGATGCCCGGGATTGACCTGTAATACCAGTGCAGCCTCCAGGTTTGCGGGGTGGCACTTTTACCATTCTGGCCACCGACTTCATCCCTGACCATAATATATTTCGGCTCAGGACCTCTAAGATCCTGTACCGGTAAAATAGAATGTCTCAAGCGGTTGTCGAATTCCACGTGATATTCTCTTCTCCGCACCAGGTCGTAATAACGCTTGTTTTCAAAGGCGAGCTCCACTCTTCTTTCCCTGAGCACATTATCGAGAGATAGGTTAACGGGAGGCAGTACAGCCCTTGCGCGTACTTCGTTGAGTGCTGCTTCGGCATCGCCAAACTTCTCAGTGAAATTGCCTTCGACAACAGCTTCTGCGTAATTCAGCAAGACTTCTGCATACCTCATGTCAATCCAGTCCAGGGTACCATTGTTCCAGCCGGGAAGCACATCTTCATCTTCCAGCAGGAATTTCTTGAAGAGGAATCCTGTGCGTGTATGGTTCCCACCCGCAGGGTCAAATCCTGAGTAGTTGGCTACATCGGCCGCACCGTATGTATAATAGGTTACTCCATCCACTTCGATCTGGGTCTTCTGATAGAGCTTTGGCGTACCGTCCGGCTCCACGAACCCGGCCTGGATCACGATTTCAGTATTTTTCCATTCCGTCCCGGGTAGAATCACTGTTCCCCAGAGGCGTGCGTCCCTGTCCTGGAAAATCTCGTAGGGAGTGTCATACTGGATGTAATTTCTTGTCTCTTCAAATCCGAAATAATCTTCTCCATCTGCAGAGGTGGGAAGCAGGGTAGTGTCACCCGGTGCTCCTGAATAGCTTTCATAGATCTCCACCAGGTCCAGTGTCGGATTCATCCTGCCCGGGTGTGGCCAGGACTGTTTCAGCTGGTTCGGGTTGTACCAGATCTCGTAGTTGTTGGCCGTGTTGTCATCTCCAATCAGGGTATAGCCCTTGATAAAAATGGCTTCACCATCGGAGAGGCTGGGTCGCTCGAACAGTTGCCTGTAGTTTTCTGCAGCCACTGCAGGATCAGTCTCCCCGGCTCCGTATAGACTATACTGGCCGCCCTCTATGATCGCTTCAGAAGCATCTACCACGGCCTGGTAATAGTCGTCTGCCACTTCAGCATCCATACCAACAAGTCCGAGATCCACCGCTTCCCCGGTCAGGGGCGCATTGTCCCAGTACTTTGCCACCGAGGCCGCATGCAGCGCCACCCTGGATTTCAGTGCCAGTGCAGCCCACTTTGTGGCCCTCCGCTCGTCGCCGGCAGGCCAGCTCTCAGGAAGGTATGCAGCTGCGGTATCGCATTCTGCAATCACGAAGTCCCATGTTTCCTTCTCTGTACTTCTCGGAACCTGCAATGCCTCTACATCACTGGTGTATTCCTGTTTACTCAGGATCAGCGGAACGCCGCCGTACCTTTTCGCAAGTGCAAAGTAGGTATAGGCCCGGATGAAAGAGGCTTCAGCCTTGAGCTCTTGCTTTTCTTCAGGGAATATGTCCAAATCGGGTACGATATCGATCAGGGAGTTCACATCCCTGATGAGCTTGTAGCTTTGTTCAAACCACTGGTCATTGGGGTTGATCCCGGTACCGAATTCACTGTGCATGGCATTATCGGTATGCATCACCTGTGCAAATCCACCATTGTTCGGATTGCTGCCATTGTAACGAAAAACATCTTTCCCATCTCTGTTCGGATTATTTGGGAAATAGGTAAAGTCCTCCACCGGCATCTGGAAGTAAAGGTTTGCCATATAGACCTTCACTCCGCCCGGGTCCGCGAACAGTTGCTCTGCAGACAATTTATCCGTGGGCTCAATATCCAGCACATCTTCACACCCCACGGGAATGAGCATCAGAAGAGCTGCGTATAATATATTTTTAAGTTTCATAGTACTCATATTTAGAATGAAAGATTTACACCAAAATTATAACTTTTTGTCAGCGGATATGTAAGACCTGCGCTGTATGCCCCTTCGATTTTCTCCGGGTCAAATGGTTTTACAAATTCATCTGCGATCGTAAAGAGGTTGTAAACGTTTACGTAGAGTCTCAGGCTATTGATGCCAAGTCTTTCTGTCCATCCCTGTCCCCTGAAGGTATATCCAAGGTCGATGTTCTTCAGTCTCAGGTAGGATGCATCTCTTCTCCACATCTCGCTTTCGCGGTACATGGCACCCACATCGCCGATATACCGGTTGGCCGGCCAGGTGCCCGGATTCCAGGTACCATCGTCGTTGCGCGTCCATGAATCATAGAAATAGGCAGGTGTATTGCCCCTGAATGCGAACATTTCAGCATATACTTCACGGAAACGGACCGTGTATTTCCCGGCACCCTGAATAAGTGCTGAAAGATCAAATCCTTTCCATGAAAATGCAAATGTAAGTCCGTAATACTGTTTGGGTGTCCCATTAAA
>CAZPTO010000258.1:0-5579 GCA_964589155.1 uncultured Bacteroidaceae bacterium
TTTCAAATACTTCATCCGGTATGAATTTGTTGTTACGCGCCCCGTAATAACCGGTATTGGTAAGAATATTGATCCCGGTTTGCTCCGACAAGCGCTTCATCAATATCGGGTCCCTGCCAATATAGGCCGGTGTGCATTCTACAAATGACTGAACCCCGAGCGATTTGATTTCCTCCAGGTAGGGCGCAGCGACCTCCACAACCGTATCCCGGTTCCAGCGATGGTATCCCGTACTATCTGCGCCAATGAAATCCACCAGCAGGTGCTCATGGGTAAGGGTGGTTCCAAACTCAGAAGGATCTATGGCCCCGGTAACCGTCAGTATTTTTCCCTGGTCTGAAGAGATTTCCGGTGAGCTGCAGGCATGAATGATGGCCACAAAAAAGAAGAGCGTTAAAAAACGAAGGTATTTCACAGTCCTTTTGATCTTTTCAGGATGCATCATATTCAGGTTCCTCATGGTGGTTGTAGTATTATGAAAACTGGGTATTCAGGTATTTCGTTGTGCTTTAAATCACATTAATATAGCTAACATTCAGTCTGTTGCGAATCCTTCCAAAATCACCTCTGAGTTCCAGCATTCGATCAGCTGATCCAGTGCATCATATGATTCCGAAAGGATTAACTTTCGCTTATATCATAGACCATCAATACATCCCCATGCCTGATGAATAGCATCCCCTGGTAAATGGCAGGATGGCTCCAGTGTGGCCCGGTACCTTCATTGACACGGAACTGGCTTATAATGTTCAGATCATCCCTGCCCGGTTCCGCCAGGGCAACATGACCGGTCCGTTCTTCATACAGGTACAGCATTCCATCTGCAGCGATGATGGATCCCTTGGTGTACCACTCTTTTTCCCATAGCGTCTGCCCGGTTTCCCAGTCAACAGCCGCCCAGTTTCCTTTCGTATTGTGCACCATTGTGGAGCCGTAAATGGTTCCGTCGAGCATGACCAGCCCGCCATGGTGGGTATCCAGCACATCATTCCTCCATTTCAGCTGAAAAGAGCTGTCATTTTCAGGAATACTGAACATCAACCCGGGTTGGTTATTGCCATAAGTGACAAATACCTCTCCATCTTTATACAACGGGGTATTCGCCGCTTCGCCCTTTCCTTTTTCCACGTGGTATTGAATGGTATTATAGGTCCATAAAACGGTGCCATCCGCAACATCAATGCCTACCAGGTCATCCGAAGTCTGGACAAGCGCGATGTCCCTGCCATTCCATTCAACGAGCGATGAGGAGGCATAAGCTTTTTGTCCGCCTGTGCTTTTGCTTTTCCAGTGTAGCTTTCCTGTTTTTTTATGGAATGCCACTAACGTTGTTTCCTTGCCACCGGTTAAATAAAGCACATCCCGGTCTGTCAGCAGCACTGACTCCACGACCCCAAATCCTTTATAATTTCCCTGGTAATCTTCATCCGGGTTATGTTTCCATAATAATTCGCCATTTTTTGCATCAAGACAGACCAGGTCACCCATTCCGCCAATGAGGTAGATCCGGTCTTTCTCTATAGTTGGTGTTGCCCTTGATTCAGGATAGGTCCGCTCCCAGGCGCGACTGTATTCCGTTTCCCACAGTTGATCCCCGTCCATGGAATAGGCTGAAATCACATCCATGGTATCCGATTTGATACCGGTTAGGAAAATCCTATTATCGTATACAACGGGTTGGGAATAGCCCTTCCCGATGTCTTCAATTTTCAACACAAGCGGTGGTCCACCTTCCGGCCATTTCTTGAGCAGCCCCTCCGCAAGATAGATCCCATCCCGCTCCGGCCCCCTCCATTGCGAAACATCATCAGAACAGGAAAAAGAAAGGGGCATCAGAACAGCAAGAAAGACAACATTTATTCTCATCACACACACTTTAATGATACTAGATCGAATTGATCTTATAATGATAGTGAAAAATTAACAATAATACGTTTAACGATCACACATCGGTCATGGGATGAAGAAATTGACAGATAATTTTGATATTTGCATTACAGTCAGCTTCGACCATAATATCATCGACGGGCTCCAGCCTCAAGGTGTATTCGCTCATTTGTGAAAATCATTGAAACTGAAATATAAGTTCAACCCTGCTATTATGAAAACAACTTTTGAAATACATGCCATTGGCCAGGTAGTAAGAAATAACGGGATGACCGCCATTGAACTGGAACGGAAATATATACCGGGACTCTCAAAAATAGAAGGATTCAGTCACCTCCAGGTACTCTGGTGGGGGCATCTCACGGATCAGCCGGAAGACAGGCAGCAGTTGATTACCGACAATTTATTCAAGAAAGCTCCGGATAAGGTGGGTGTCTTCAGTACCAGGTCCCCGGCCAGACCCAACCCGATTCTCCTGAGCACCATTAAGGTTGAAAAAATCGAACCCCTGAAGGGCATCATCTATACCCCCTTTATTGATGCGGAAGAGGGTACCCCGGTACTTGACATTAAGCCCTATTTCCCGATGGAAAGGGTTAAAAACTGCGAAGTCCCGGAATGGTTCGCACACTGGCCTGAATGGTCGGAAGACGCCACAGATTTCGACTGGAAAAAAGAGATCAATTTCCCAAAGCACTGAAATCAGAATGCGGCGGTGAAAAAGAGCCAGACGTCCATTAGATTCAAAACGTGAAGGTCTTGTTCAAATTCTAAAAAACCTTCTCGGGCAACAGGTCTACCCCGTTCTCCTTCTCAAAGAACCTGAAATAGTGATAGAGCTTGTAATTCAATTCCAGGCCATAATCAATATTCGGCCTGTAATCGATATAGGTCTGGTACATATCTCCATAGCGCAGGGGATTATTATGGCGATAATTCCATTCCGTTACATAGCGCCTGTTCCAGGTTTCATAATAGTGCTGGGAATAAAACTCCATAGACGGCTGCATGGCAAGGTAAGTATCATACCCCGGATCCATTACGATCAATTCATACTCTAACGAATCAGATGATTCTTCAGCACTTTCAAACCTCATTGTGTCCTGCTGTCCATATGCCAGGACCGAAGCAACCGAAATGGTCATCAATAACAATATCAACTTCTTCATAACTCCTCCTTTTTATTGTTCCGTTGCATTGTACATTTATAAATACAACAAATTGAATGCCAATGTGGTTGTAGCAGAACCAATAAAAGGATCCACGCAATGAAATCATCATCACTTGTCATACATGTTGCAGCAGAAACAATCAACAGGATAAAACAGCCGGACCATTCTGTATTCTGAAAATGATCCGGCTAATAACTGGTCTCATAGATGCAGCTGCACCGGGTTACCTGACAACCTTTTGTTGCCAGGTTTCGTTGTCATTACTGATCCTGATGACATAGCTCCCGGGGGAAAGAATATCCGTGGCAATGGATCCTTCTCCCCCTGAGATATGAAGCAGTCCGGAATCAACCCGGCGACCTGTGACATCGATTATACTGTAAGAAAATACACCATCGACCGGCAATGCGATCCGGGTGAATGGCCCCAGTGGATTCGGATAGATCTTCATCTCCCCGGACTGTGTATCATTCCCAACTCCCGTAATCACCAGGGTACCTTCCATCGCAAATCCTGATGCGACAAAGGACTGGTCGATCGCCTGCACGCTCCAGTAATAGGTTCCTGGTCCGGGATCCAGGACTTTCATTTGCCTGGCATGACCGGCATTTCCCGGGACAGGTGTCTTCAGGAAGCCGCCGGTTGATGACGGACTGACAATATCCGATCCCAGCGAAGAACTACCCATGCGGAAGTTGTAAGTCAGGGCAGAAGCTGGTGTCAGGTCATCGGTGGCAGCCTCCCATTCCATGATGTAATATGGATCTTCAAACCGGGTGCTGAAATTTTCGACAATGACCGGTGGATTGTTTTCAGCCTCAGTATCATACCTGTAGATGAGGGTATGTGGACCCATGCTCTTTGTGCCCTGCAGCGCAAGGTCAAGATCACCGTCATTGTCAAAGTCCCCCCAGTCCAGGCTGCTCCTTCCAAGCTTTTCTAACCCATACCTGACCTCGTAAAAGTTACCTTCTTCATTTTTCAGAATATAACCCGCCTGGTCGAAAATGGTATGATTCCCGGTCACCGCCAGGTCCGGATCACCATCATTGTCATAGTCGGCCCATGCCAGGTCGCCGCTCTCCACACCTCTGAATGTATCATAGAGACTGAATACCTGTCCATTGTTCTCATTGAACACATTCATGTAGATCTGCAGGTAGGTACTATCACTGTCCCGGCCCATAATGGCCACATCCAGGTCACCGTCCCCGTCCAGGTCGGTAAAATCAGCGGAGGCATTGTACATCCCCGGTATGATGGTCTGGTATTCCTGGTATGCATCGGCACCGGCGATATATACCTTGGTGGGATTGACATTTGCTCCGCAAAGGAACACATCAAATTCCCCGTCATTATTGATATCCACCTGGTGTGCCTCTCCATTATGTGTTCCCGGCAGACCGGTTTCCACGCTGCTGAAAGAAGTACCATTATTCATATGGATCAGCGTAATATTGCCATTTTCACCTGAGCCGGACAGTAACAAGTCTGTTTTACCATCATGATCCACATCTGCCGGTGAAACACAGGAAGAAGAAACTCCTGTCAACCCGCAATTTTCTACTTCAACAAAGTTTCCATCCTGGTTTTCATACAGGATGCTTTTCTTGGTAAACTCATCTTCATCGAGCCGTCCGGTTACCACGATATCCAGATCATTGTCATTATCGAAATCAAACCACACGGCAGATTCCGGGGTGCCCGAAGAAAGGCCAGTAAGTTGGATCCCTGAATCCACAAATCCATCACCGGTGTTTTCAATGATTCGTGTGGCGTAATGGTTCAATGTGCCTTCCCAGCCATGCTGCAACAGGTCAAGATCCCCGTCGTCGTCATAATCACCCCATTTAATGGAGCCATGTGACAGCCCGGAAAGGTCGGTCTCAACCGCAACAAATCCTTCCATTTCCATGAACAGGGTAATATACACCGTTCCCGTATCCCTGGCTCCATGGGCATCTGCGATGAAATAGACAATGGAATCCTTCAGTACATATGGTTTGGAAGGAGTATACAGGATGGATATGTTGTTCACCAGCGTCGCACTTCCCGATCCCTTGTAATCAATGCCCGTAACATATAACTGGTCACCGTCTTCATCATAATCATTCTCAAGCACGTAAATGGTTAATGCCTCTGAAGTGATCACAGTATCGTCCACTGCCACAGGAGGATGATTTTCAGGGATGTAAACTTCTACATTGAAAGTGTCAGATTCAGCAGCATCAGATGGGTCTGTTGCGGTAACAACAACCTCAGCCGTTCCTGATGCTCCTTCACCTGTTGCAAGGGTTAGGTCTCCACCCTCCTCCTGGACCAGCAGCCAGTTGACATCCACCGCAACTGAGAAGACCAATGCATCGCCATCGGGATCACTGAACACGGTATCCAGTCGGGCAACTTCATGCGGCCCGGTGTTCCATTCGAACAATTGATCCGGTATGGGACGATCCACGACAGGTGCAAGATTGGGAATAATACCAAATTCATCTGCCCCGATATCGGGATGCTCCGGAT
>CAZPTO010000259.1:0-5556 GCA_964589155.1 uncultured Bacteroidaceae bacterium
ATCAAAACCGATGCAGATGAGATCGAGAAAGAGGCACTGATGGTGGCTATCTGCAATGCAAGAAAATACGGTACGGGCATACCGCTTACACTGGATGGTAATCCGCTGGATGGCAAGTTTGAGATTGTATTGATCGAAAACATCGATTTCAAGGCAATGTTAAATATCGGGTTATCAAAATTTGACGAAAGGTTCTTTAAGAACAGGGACAGCACGATCATTTCAGCAAAGAAAGCTGAAATCTCGTTTGACAAACCCAGGTTGCTGCAGCTGGATGGTGAAACCATCGGGAAATTCAGAAACCTGAAGGTGAAGATCCGCAAGGGGGCCATCAACCTTGTCACCACTGGCAACAACACTTACCTCGGGGAATGATCCCGGATCATAATGAAAACCTCTTGAAGAGCATGGTTGCCAGCAATCCTGTGAGAGAAAATCCTGCCAACACGATGAACACCTGGTGGTGACCGGGCGCACCAGGATTTCCATCGAGCAGATACCCCATTAATGGTCCCATAAACACATCCGGTGTATACCCGATAAAAGAAACCAGCCCTACAGCGGCCCCTGTGAGAACCAGGGGAATCCGCGCCTCTTTTAATACCGCGAAATACAATGCCCTGATCCCATATATTCCTGTAGCCAGTGCCGTCAGATTAATAAGAATCAATACCACGCTGCCTTCTATCCATCCGGATGACAGCAGGATCGCACCCAGGAATGCAACGGCGAACAGGAACATGATCATATGCACTTTATGCAACCTGTCTGCAAGTATCCCGACTGATATGGCCACAATACTGCGCAACCAGAGCATCATTGTGCCCGTGGCAGCCGCATTTACTTCGGAAAAACCAAGCACCTCCCGGGCATAGAGTGAAAAATTATCAGTGACTTTATAGCTGGAATATGCGCAGACAATAATGACTGCCAGGAGCCACACTGTGGGGAGACGTAAAAGAATCATGATCTTTTTCAATACTTCTGAATGCGGATCAGCCAGGAGTTTTTCCCTCTGTTCAGGAACATGATGCCACACAAGGCTCCCGGCAGCAATGGTCAGTCCCGAAGTAACCAGGATCACCACCTGGTAGGGATGCAGTATTTTCAGATTGATCTCCTCCGGGGATAACTCTAAGGAGAGCCTGGCGAAGATGATCCAGGAGACCGTTCCAAGCAATGCTGCCACGGCTCCCCTGCCCCCTTCCAGCCAACCGAACGCGCTGCCCTGCAGCTCAGTCCCACCCCACTCCCTTGTCGCTCTTATCATCGCTGCCCAGAACAGGAAAATGGTGGTAAATCCCCAGAAAGCATATACGGCCATCATTACAACAACAGAATGAACAAAGGCTATAAGCACTCCGCCAAGCGAAGTGAGCCAGAGGGCATATGCCATTAAGCGCCTTGCCGGGAACCGGTCTGCAAGCGGTCCTCCAAATACATAAGAGATCATGGCTACAATACCATAGGCAGAAAAAATCACACCCAGCTGCGTGTTGTTGATCTCAAAAAATGCAAGCAGTGTTGGCCTGAATATACGTGGTAAAATAAATGGCAGAAAAAAGACTGCCTCACCTGCAATGATCAGCGATAAGAGTGCCACATATCTTCGTTTTCCTTCGATCGCGCGATTAGGTTCTGTTCAGCACTTAAATAAACGAAAAAAACGGCGGATAAATACGAAGCAGACGGAAGAACTTTCAACGGGACCTGGTGAATGAACTTTCTGCTATTCAGGATGTTTTAGTTTTATGAATCCTGTTCACCTAATAATGATCATGATCATGCCCTTACAGATGACCCTGTTTGATTTTTCCAGCACATCTGATATTACCGGCTGGGAAATCGTGGATGATGTCGTCATGGGAGGAAGATCTGATGGTGCTTTTTATCTCAGCAATGAGGGAAAGGGTGTGTTCACCGGGAAAGTTTCCATGGAGAATAACGGCGGATTCTCCTCTGTTAGGTTTGATTTTAATAACCTGGATATTGAAGCCTACGATACATTTGTTTTGAAGGTTAAAGGGGATGGAAAGCGCTACCAATTCAGGGCCAAGACAAGGCGATATGACCGTGAATCCTACATCAGCTATTTTGAAACCACCGGGGAATGGCAGGAGGTTGAAATACCAATGAGTGAAATGTACCCTACTTTCAGGGGAATGCGTCTGAATATGGACAATTTTTCGGGAAATAGTTTGGGACAGATTTCATTTTTAATCGGGAATAACCGTCCTGAATCATTCACGCTTGAGATTGATGAGATAAAAGTAATTCGTAATCCATGAACTGAATGAACTAAGGGACCATAAAGTAATATTTTGTACATTAAAAACTAATAGATATGTTTGGAATTAAGAAAAATCCTGAGAAAAAATTATTAAAGAAATACGACCGGTTAATGACTGAAGGGTACAAACTTTCGACTTCAAATAGAAAACTCTCCGATGAGAAGTATGCGGAAGCCAACCGGATTATGAAAGAGGTCGAGAAGATGCGCGGGGAGAAAAAGTAAAGCCGGCATCATAAACAGATTATATGGGCCATTTTTTTTGTAGCATCAAATTCGAGGTGTTTTACTTATAGACCCGGGCGTCAACCCTGAAAATCTTCTCACTGAACATTATGAAATTACAACTACCCATCCTGTTGGCCATCCTGTTAGTCATCCCGACCTTCAATACGTTTGCTCAGAACAACCGGCCCGAACTGATAACCGACCGTCCGGATCAGACCGAATCTTCTGCAACCGTTCCAAAGCATTCGCTGCAAGTGGAGACAGGCTTGTTGCTGGAAAACGATGCAAACGAGCTGTTTTCAACCAGGTCATTTACCTACAACACAACGTTGCTGAGGTTCGGACTGCTCGAAAATTTTGAATTGCGTGCCGGTATGGATTACTTCAGGGAGTCCACCACGTTGAACAACACCAGCCTGTCGGGCACCATCTCTGGCATCAGTCCATTGTATACAGGGTTCAAGACAAAAATCGCAGAAGAAAAAGGATGGATTCCTGAGGTAGCATTTCTGGGTGGACTTGTCCTTCCTTTTACTGCCAGCGAAGACCGGCGGCCGAACTACACTGCCGCCAACATTCGTTTTTCATTTTCCCACACCCTCTCCGACCGCCTGGCACTTGGGTACAACCTGGGTGCCGAATGGGACGGTGACACGCCCATCCCGGGTTATTTCTATTCAGTAGCATTGGGGATCGGAATCACCGGTGCACTCGGAGCTTTTGCCGAAAGTTATGGATTGATCCCCGAAGCAGGTCCGGCTGAGCATCTTGTGGATGCAGGACTGACCTACCTGATGCTGCCGAACCTTCAACTGGATGTATCGGGTGGGTTAGGTCTCAATGAAGCAGCCATCCGGAATTTCGTCAGCTTCGGACTCAGCTGGCGAATCCCATCAGGAAAGCTGGAGGGTCAGCAGTACGAGCAATAAACGCCTGGGACCGACAAATCAGCATCTTATTGAGCCGGGGTATCGCCGGCAGAATGAAGTGTCAGCCAGATCAACAATCCTGTATCTTGTAAAAGCAGCGCTATTCTTCATTCAACCGATACATTAATAAACTATTGGCGCATAAATATGTCATAAGTTTCATTATTTAGACTATTTTTGCACGCTTTTAGATCAGACACAAGACAGATACAAGAAAATAATGGAAATCAGAAATATAGCAATCATTGCACACGTTGACCATGGAAAAACCACCATGGTGGACCGCATCCTGCATCAGTCGAATCTTTTCAGGGATAACCAGGAGGTGAACGACCTGATCCTTGACTCCAATGACCTGGAACGGGAAAAGGGAATCACCATTCTCTCCAAGAACGTTTCGGTGCGATACAAGGATACCAAGATCAACATCATCGACACCCCAGGCCACTCCGACTTCGGGGGTGAGGTGGAACGGGTGCTGAACATGGCAGACGGGGTTTTGCTGCTGGTGGATGCATTTGAAGGACCCATGCCACAAACCAGGTTCGTGCTGCAAAAAGCACTGGAACTCGGTCTGAAAGTAATCGTGGTGGTGAACAAGGTGGACAAACCGAACTGCAATCCCGAGGACACCAATGAAAGGGTATTTGAACTGATGTTCTCCCTGGATGCCACCGAGGAGCAACTGGATTACCCGGTGGTATACGGATCGTCGAAAAATGGTTGGATGGGCGAAGACTGGAACACACCCACAACAGATGTCACATACCTGCTCGATACCATCGTTGAACACATCCAGCCGGCGAAAGAGAATCCGGGTACACTACAGCTGAGGATCTCCTCGCTGGACTACTCTTCATACACAGGTCGTATTGCCGTCGGGCGGGTGCACCGCGGTAGTATTCAGATGGGCGATATGGTCTCCATCGTTCAGCGCAACGGGGAGATCCATCGGTCTGCAATTAAAGAACTGTATCTTTTTGAAGGATTGGGTAAAGTAAAGACCAGGGAAAGGATCACAGCAGGTGAAATCGTTGCCATTGTGGGGCTGGAAAATTTTGATATCGGGGATACTGTCGCAGACCCCGAAACACCTGAAGCACTCACCACCATTGCAGTGGATGAGCCTACGATGAGTATGCTGTTTACCATCAACAACTCACCCTTCTTTGGCAAAGATGGCAAATATGTTACCTCCAACCACCTGCGGGAACGGCTCTTTAAGGAGATCGAAAAGAACCTGGCACTAAAAGTAGAGGAAACTTCGGCGGCGGACAGCTTCCTTGTGTACGGACGCGGGATTCTGCATCTCTCCATTTTGGTTGAAACCATGCGCAGGGAGGGCTATGAACTCCAGCTTGGTCAACCCCGGGTGGTCACCAAAGAAATAGATGGATTCAGGCACGAACCGATAGAGTTACTGTTCATCAATGTTGCTGAGGAGTTTTCAGGGAAAGTGATCGAAATCGTTACAAGAAGAAAAGGGGATATCATCAACATTGAGAAAAAGGACGACAGGGTCAACCTGGAGTTCAAAATATCTGCACGCGGACTGATCGGGTTAACCAATCCCATCCTTACTGTTACAGAGGGAGAGGCTGTAATATCGCACAGGTTCAAGGATTATGAACCCTGGAAAGGTGAAATCGTGGAAAAGAGAAACGGTGCGCTGATTGCCATGGAGACCGGAACAGCCATCGCCTACTCCATCGATAAACTCCAGGACAGGGGTAAATTCTTTATTGATCCCAATGAAGATATATATGAAGGACAGGTGATCGGTGAAAATACCCGCCAGGACGATTTGGTGGTGAATGTCATCAAAACCAAGAAACTTACGAATATGCGAGCATCCGGATCTGATGATAAAACAATAATTGCACCAGCGATTAAATTTTCACTGGAAGAGGCAATGGAGTATATTGGTGAGGATGAGTATGTCGAAGTCACTCCAAAACATATCCGTTTGCGAAAGATACTACTGAAAGAGCACGACAGAAAGAGGCAGAAGAATGCCTGATCCCCTGTATAACGGTTTCGAGCGTAGACACTATTTCAACTATTCATTTCTTAGCGTAAGGTCCGATATATTCCGGGGTTAGCCTGAGC
>CAZPTO010000260.1:0-5550 GCA_964589155.1 uncultured Bacteroidaceae bacterium
AGTGAAGCGCGCCATGCTGCATTTATCCATCCTTTCGATGACAAAAAGGTGATCGAAGGACAGGGGACCGTGGGACTTGAGATCCTTCACATGGCCAAAAAGCCGGTAGATTACCTGTTGATCCCCATTGGCGGGGGCGGACTGGCGGCCGGAGTTGCAACGGTATTCCGTACGCTGAGTCCGGAAACAAAACTTATCGGTGTGGAGCCGGAGGGCGCGCCTGCAATGAAACAATCCATTGCTTCGGGAAGAATCGTAACGCTGGAAAAAATCGATAAGTTTGTTGATGGTGCAGCTGTGCAGACGGTAGGGGAGTTGACCTTTCCAGTGTGCAAAGAACTGCTCGACGATGTGGTCACCGTTCCGGAAGGAAAGATATGCACCACCATCCTGAAATTATACAATGAGGAAGCGATCGTTGCGGAGCCGGCAGGAGCGCTTGCAATCAGTGCACTGGATTATTTCAGTGATCAGATCAGGGGGAAGGAAGTAGTATGCATCGTGAGCGGCAGCAACAATGACATCACCCGCACCGAGGAGATCAAGGAGCGGTCATTGCTCTTCGAGGGAGTAAAACATTATTTTATAGTTAGATTTGCACAACGTGCTGGTGCATTGCGGGAGTTTGTCGGATCGGTGCTGGGTCCTGACGATGACATCACACACTTCGAGTACTCCAAGAAAAGCAGCCGCGAACGCGGCCCGGCAGTGATCGGGATCGAACTGAAAAGTCCGGAGGACTTCAAACCCCTCCTGGAACGCATGGACCAGAGCGGGATCGTTTACGAATACCTGAACGAACGCGAAGACCTTTTTCAATTCCTTGTTTGATGCGATTATTCCTGGTCCACGGCATACAAGCGATGTGTTGCTCGGCACGAAGTATATTTCGGACCGAATCTGCCCTTTCTTTTATTGGTTCTAACTTTTTTCTTCTTACCTTTGCACCCGGGCAAGTCTCATACGACCAGCTCCTGCTGAACTCCCCCAGGACCGGAAGGTAGCAAGGGTAGGCGGTTGTAGCGGTGCGATATGAGTCGCTTGCCCTTTTTTTTTGTGGAGTTTTTATTTAAATTCAACCCTTGAAATTTAAACTTCAACTAAAAAAACTAAATTATGGAAGAGCAAACCAACGTTCCCGTTTTCAAGGGAGCACTCACCTACGGCGCCATCGTTGGTGCAGTATCAATCGTCATTGCACTGATATTCTATTTCATCGGACAATCACTAGAAACCTGGGCAGCCATCGCTTCAATGGTAATTTTCTTTTTGCTGATCATCGGAGCGCTTATCATGTTCAAAAAAGAATATGGGAAAGGTTATGCGACATATGGGCAATTGGTCCTTGTGAGTTTTATCGTTGGTTTGGTTGCAGCGATAATGAGTTCCCTCTTCACCTTTGCATTGTATAAGATCGATGAAGGATACCTGCAGGACACAAGATATGCAGCAATTGAGCGGGTCGACAAGCAAATCGATAAAATGAGTGCACGCTACCAGGAAAGATTTTCGGATGAACAATATGAGATGGTTGAGCAGCGAATGAAAGAACAACGAAAAAAGGGTATTGATAAGATCGAAGAGCAATCCCCACTGGGACTTGCCATGAGTGGATTAATCGGAACAGTGATCATTTCCGTGATCATCGGTTTGATCGCCGCCATATTCTTACGTAAAAATCCGGACCCCATTCAGTAGTAGAAATTTTATTATGGACATCTCCCTTGTAATTCCCCTGCTCAACGAAGAAGAGTCACTCGATGAACTGAATGACTGGATCCACAAAGTGATGACGGACCAGGCGATCAGTTATGAGCTGATCATGATTGACGATGGCAGCAGCGATGGCAGCTGGAATAAAATCCAGGAATTGAAAAAAAGAAATCCTGCTGTGAAGGGCGTCAAATTCAGGAGGAATTACGGAAAATCTGCTGCATTGCAGATTGGCTTCCAGATGGCACAAGGCGATGTGGTGGTAACTATGGATGCTGATCTCCAGGACAACCCCGAAGAGATCCCGGAGATGCGAAGAATGATCATGGAAGAGGGATATGACCTGGTCTCGGGATGGAAAAAGAAACGCTACGACCCGGTCCTGTCAAAAAACCTACCCAGCAAATTATTCAACTGGGCTGCGCGGACGCTTTCCGGTATCAAACTGCATGATTTCAATTGCGGACTGAAGGCCTACCGGAATGTAGTGATCAAAGGGATCGAGGTATATGGCGAAATGCACCGGTATATCCCGGTCCTGGCCAAAAGCAGTGGTTTTAAAAATATCGGGGAGAAGGTGGTGCAACACCAGGAACGTAAATACGGGGTGACCAAGTTTGGCATGGAACGGTTCATCAACGGGTTCCTTGATCTGCTTTCTGTATCGTTCGTAACCCGCTTCGGAAAGAAGCCAATGCACTTGTTCGGAATGGTCGGTACACTGATGTTCTTCCTTGGTTTTATCGCCCTGGTGATCATCGGTATTCAGAAATGGTATGTGCTCCGGCACCAGATGCATGGGACCCTGGTGGCCGACAATGTGTTTTTCTATATTGCACTGACGTGCATGATTATCGGATCGCAGCTTTTTATCGGTGGATTCCTGGGGGAACTGGTCTCGCGGTCAGCAATGGACCGGAACCATTACCAGATCGAGGACGAGTGCTAGCCGGCCTGATGTAAAATGAAAAATCACATCAGGTAAAAACATGATCCATTACCGGATCGGTGACGAACGCCAGCCGGCCTGGTGTCAATGAAAGTTGCTACAACCTTGACAGTAATTGATCTATGGTATCCACCATGCGTTGCCATGAAAAACGCTGTTTAAATTCCTCGGCACCGCGACTGAATTTTTCTTCCAGGCCTTCGTTATAAAAACGCAGGATCGCTTCTGCAAGCGCTTTTGCGTTTGTGTCCACCACGAACCCCACCTGCCCGTCCGGCACAATCTCGGGGAGTCCGCCCACATTGGTCACTACCATGGGTTTGTTGAAATGATAGGCAATCTGAGAAATACCACTCTGCGTAGCTGACTTATAGGGCTGTACCACAACATCGGCGGCAGAAAAGTAATATTTCACATCCGCATCAGGGATGAATTCATTGCGCAGATCAACCATCTCCTGGATTCCAAGTGAGGTAATGAGCTCCCTGTACCCTTTTTCATCGGTGTAAAATTCGCCCGCCACCAATAATTTGATTGTTGAATCTTTTAAAACCTGCTCGCCGAATGCCTTCAGGGCAAGGTCCAGGCCTTTATAATCGCGGATAAATCCAAAAAATAGTGCATAATGCGTATCCTGATCCAGTCCCAGGTGTGCTTTTGCAATTGATTTATCCAGTTTTTCGCCAAAATTATCGAAGAGCGGATGGGGACAAAATGCCCTTGGCTTGTGCGCGTCAAATTGGTTGATGTCCCCGAGAACGGCTTCCGACATTGCTACGTACCCCTGAATAGGTTTGATGAAATAGCGGGTAAACAGTTTGTCTCCAATCCTGCGTTCATGCGGGATCATGTTGTCCACCAGGCTGATAATGCGTGCTTTCCTGTAAGTCCGGATCAACCTGGCAATCGTTCCCATGGATGGTCCCATAAAGGGCAACCAGTACCTGATGATCACCAGATCCGGTTTCATCTTCCTGATCTGAAGTCCCACCATGAGCCAGTTGAATGGATTGATCGAATTGATCGATTGCCGGATCTTCAGTCCTGCAGGAGCCGGTGAATCCAGGGTTTGGGTTTTTCCGGGGAACAGGATCCGCGGGTACTGCAGGGTGAATGTGATGATGGTAACCTCATCCCCGTTTTCCTGGTACTGCCTTGCAAGACGCTCATTGTATGCAGCGATGCCGCCCCTGAAAGGCCAAGCAGGGCCAACGATGATGATCTTCCTTTTTTTCAACCGATATTTTTTTGCAGGAATGTTCTTTTGCACAAATGTAGCGAATGCGATGAATTGTACAAAGTGCATTATTTATCTGGAGTGGTCAGACTCCTGCTCAATATGTGTCAGCATTGCTGATATGTCTTCAGGATGAAACCAGGGATACATATTATCTTTCCGGAACCATGTGAGTTGCTTCCTGGCGTACTTGCGCGTGTTCCTCTTGATCAGATCAATGGCTTCATCCAGGGATATGGAGTTGTCAAGGTACCTGAAGATCTCCCTGTATCCCACGGTTTTCATGGCGTTTTTGTCCCTGAATTGTTCGAGTCGCCTGACTTCTTCCACCAATCCTTTTTCGATCATCGTATCTACACGTTGATTGATCCGCCTGTACAGCTCTTCCCTTTTCATGTCCAGCGCCAGACGGACCACGTTGAAGTTGCGTTCTTTTTTCTGATGCGTCAGGAACGAGGAATAGGGTCTGCCCGTCTGCCGGGTCACTTCCAGGGCCTTCAGTATCCTGAAGTGGTTGTTCAGGTCCACCCTGGCAAAGGTCACCGGGTCGGATTGTTGAAGCTCTTCCCGGAGTGCCCCGATCCCCTTTTGCTGATGCAGCCTGGCCAGGTTGTTCCTGATCACCGGATCGACTGCTGGCAGCTCGTCAATGCCAAAACAGACTGCATTGATATATAACCCTGTTCCCCCCACCATGAATATAACATCATGTTTGCTGAACAGGGATTCCAGCAGTTTGAGTACATCAAATTCATACCTGCTGGCATTATAATACTCAGCGAGACTTTTGGTCTGGACAAAATGATGTTGTACCGCTGCAAGTTCGCCAGGCGCGGGAACAGCGGTGCCTATGGAAGTTTCTTTGTAGATCTGTCTTGAATCAGCTGAGATGATCTCGGAACGGTAGTGTTTTGCCAGTGCGATACCCACCCCTGTCTTCCCGGAGGCAGTTGGTCCGCCGAGTACGGCGAGTGTCTTATTCATTTGGAAAATCGTCTGTATCCATGAAATCGATCTTGTCGTCGAAATCATCGCCTGGAAATTCTTCGCCGGGATCATCGCTCAGGTCGTCCTCTGAAAGCATGAGATCTTCCAGCCCGAGATTGATCTGCGGGGGTGGATCGCCATGGGAGAAGACCACTTTGGGGAGCGCCTTGCTTTCGGAGATATCCATGACCTCTGTCAGTTCGATGAAAAACGATCGTTCTGAAAAAAAATCATAGACATAGAGCATGCGTTGTCCCTTTTCTTTGAAATGCTCACCGATCTTGCATTGGTCCATGGTTGAACAGTTTCCGGCCTCTTCGTCCATCATATCGATCAACGTGATCTGGTGTTGCTTTTCCCAGGAGGCGTTGGTGATGAAAAACGAGGAGAGTTGTGCAGGATCATATTCCAGGTCCTTCTGCAGACAATGATGGAAGTCCAGGAAGGTATGGGTGCTGTCGATCAGCAGCTCCCTGGCGAATTCCTTACTTTCATCGGAGATGATCCTGAATTTGTAAATCATATTATTGCGATAGATCTGTTAAAAATTTCATCGTGTCCACCCCATCTGCATAATCCCATAGTGCCGGTGACTGGCTATTGCCAGGGGCCACGGCATTTTCAATCCCTTCTGCTATGGTTACAACACATTGAACCTGTTCTT
>CAZPTO010000261.1:0-5542 GCA_964589155.1 uncultured Bacteroidaceae bacterium
TCTTATTTTCAGTAGTTCTAAAGCTCGATTCCATCACTCGCCGGACGTTACCCACCTTAAAGAAATCCGCATAACGGATAACCAGACAATTCTGCCATGTATGAATGGGATTCCATGAATAATTTTCACTTGTTTCCAACTTTTTAAACGGATCCAGCGTCTACCATAAGAATAATACTGTACGATATGTATAACAAAGTTTGGTTTGCAGGTTTGCTGTTTGTTGCGGCCACCTTTTATTCCTGTGAGAAAGATGAGCATACATTGCCTGCATCGATGGAAATGACGCTGCGTGTGGAAGTAGCAAAAGGAATGAATGATGATTTTCAGCTTACCGGGCTGGATATATGGTCAGGTGATTTCCGTTTTCGCGGGAACCGCTCTGTTGGAGAGGATATCGATTTCTTACTTAGTTTTCCCGAACCCAGGCAGTTCAGTTTTTTGGGACCTGATTTCCCTTTGGTACATGCCGATATTCCTCAGGGGATTTATTCAAACTTTGAAATACGCTGGAACCTGGCCCAGGGATCAGGAGATTACGATGAGTTTCAATCTGTTCTTGAAGAGTATCTCGCCGATGAAGATGATGACGATGGTGACGATGGTGACGATGGAGATGATGGAGATGATGGAGATGATGGTGACGATGGTGATGATGGAGATGATGACACAGGAGATGATATGGATGATGATGATCTTGAGGATGTTCTGGAGAGTTATCTTGAAGTCATTGTTCCGGGTGTAAAAGTGGAAGCAACGCTCCTCGACGGCACCACGAGGTACCAGGTACTTTTTGTACTGGATGATGGTCTGAGAATGGATATTCCTGCAATCCTTGAAGATGAAAGTACAGAAATCAGTTTCCTTGCCGATGCAGAAAATAAATTCCTTTTGTCCTTCGATACCGAATACTGGGTACGCCCCTTGAGCAGGGAAGTATTCCGCAATGCATTGGCAGCGGAAAATGATGATGATGAAGAGGTTATTTTCATTCAGAAAAACATCAATACCGAACTATATACCATCTTGCTCAGCAGGTTTGAGGAGTCATTCACACTTATTAAGCAATAGAACAGCCATTTGTGAAAAAATACGATCAAATAAACGCAACAGACCGGGAGCTGGTGGAAGGTTGCCTGAGAAATGACAGGGGCAGCCAGGAATTGTTGTATCGCAAGTATGCGAAAAGAATGTTGCGTTTAAGCCGGTCGTATGCAAAAACCACAGACGAAGCCCAGGATATCCTGCAGGAATCCTTTTTAAAGGTATTTCATAATATTGAAACGTATACAGAGGGATCTTCCCTGGAAAGCTGGATAAGGAGAATTGTCAACAATACGGCGATTGACCATTACCGGAAATCCAAACGACAAGGTTTCTTTCAGCCTCTTGAAGAGGATTCAACACTGCATGAGGAAGCGGTTATGGAACCTTCCCTTCGCCTGGAAACCGAAGATGTATTCAGAGCCGTGAATGAGCTTCCCAATGGAGCACGTATGGTATTTCACCTGTATGCGGTGCAGGGTTACTCCCACAAAGAGATCGCCCAACAACTGAATGTAAGTGAAAGCACCTCCAAGTCGCAGTATCAGAGGGCCCGTAGTTTATTGGTTGAAAGGTTAAACGAAAGAGAAGCCGGTTGAAGTCTATTGAAGAAACATACAGGCAATGGTTTGAGGAGCATCTCCTCGAAAGCGTTTCCCGGGAGGAAGCGAAGCAGCTTGATGATTCCTGGGACACGATCGAGGAAGAGCTTGTCCTTGATGCGGTATGGACAAACCTGGACTCAACATTGCCTGGTGGAACGGATATAAAGCCTGAGGTCTCAGCATCCCCTGCCAGGCCTTCCGTAATCACCTACCTTGGTATTCCTGCAGGTGTTATCCTAGTTGGACTTGTTCTATGGTATTTTGTATCGGGAGATCGCCCCGCACCCAATACCTCTCCTGTCCTTACGATCCGGGAAGATCCAGTATCAGTTGAGAAAGGGTCCGCTGGTGAAACGCCGGAAATAGGTCCTCTATTCACTACACCGGAAGAAATGCCAGCATCCCCTGAACAGACTGGCGCGCAGGCAGAAAATAAACAAAATCACGGTCTGCCCCAGGCAAACCCAGCAGAGCTGCCTGTTTCTGAAAAACCCCGGGAAAGGATATCGCATACTTCCAGTGAAACGGACGAGCCTGCACAAACTATTCCCCCTGCCGACGATCGGATCCCGGCTCCCCCTGCCGACGATCGGATCCCGGCTCCTCCTGCCGACGATCGGATCCCGGTTCCCCCTGCCGATGATCGGATCCCGATTCCCCCTGCCGACGATCGGATCCCGGTTCCTCCTGTCGATGATCGGATCCCGATTCAACTTGATAGAAACCTTGCGGTAAATCCCAAGGGAGGACTAGATCAGAAAACGTTTGGTAATAACCCCGATTCGTTTGTACATATTGAAACGGCAGGCACTGACGTCCATGGAAGGTCAGCCGGTCTTTCTTCCCTGAACAACTGGTACTTCAGAGGTTTTGGCTTTGTTGCATCCTATAAAAATTCCTGGATACTGAACGATGAAACCCTGGCCGGGCTGGAGCGGGGCACACTGACGAATACCCGGGTAAGCTTTGCGCCGGATCTTGGGTTAACCGCACTTATGGCTTCGCGGAAAGGTCATCAACTGGAGCTGGAACTTTTACTATTATCCAGGCAACAACAGCAATACATGCAGTATATTAATGCGATATACCAGGACCGGACCATCACACTTTCCTACCAGAAAGCACAGCTGAACTGGTTTATCCCTCCAAAATTTTTACCCGGCTACCTGGGATTTGGAATCTATGGGGCTCACCTGGGAACGGCAAGGGAGACGATCGGTAGTGAGACCCGGTCCATCGACGGATTTTACCGCACCATTGATTACGGGGTCAGCATCGACTATAAACTTGAGTACCGGTTGCTGCCCCATTTTATACTGGCGCCTTCGCTTCGCCTTCAGTACAGCCTCCCCGACATTTTCACAGGCAGTCCGTCTGTACCGGGTGTATTGAGAAGAACTTACAATGTATCTGCCGGAATAAACCTTGTGATCTACTACCGGTTTTAACAACCTTTTAACAGATCGCCTTCCGTCCTGACAGCATTTCCTTTCGTCTTTAGTTTGAAAGCTGGTTTGAAGGATGAAATGAATGCATCCGTACACATTTTAAACCAGAGATAGTATGAACTTAAATTATATGAATGATGAGAACGATTAAGAATTATTTGCGAAAGATCACTGTCGGCATCCTGTCAATCTTGCTGACATCCTTTTTTGTTTCCTGTGAAGAAGGCGAAGATATCCGTCCGGACTATAACACGGTCATCAAAGCAGAGTCGGTATTTGGCAGTGGCATGAAAAAGGCATCCGCGAATGCTGATATTGAAATAGACCGCTTCAGTATTGTCATTTCCGAGATTGAGTTTGAATTCGAGGATGACGATCCAGACCGTGACGATGATATCTATGAGGATGTTGAACTCAGGGGTCCGTTTTACCTTGATCTCATGGACAATGGGGCATCTCTTGAGGAAATGATTGCCCGGGTAAATCTTCCTGAAGCCAGGTTTGATGAAATTGAATTTGAAATGGAGCCGGGAACAGATCCTGACAGTTATATGTTTGGGAAAACCGTCCATATCGAAGGCAGAATTAATGATGTGGCTTTTATATTCTGGGATGATGAGGATTACGATTTCGAACTTGATTTCGATGATGCCGAAGTGCTGAACCTGGAGTCAGCCACCAGCGCGTTTGTGACCCTGCTGTTTGACCTGAACCGGGTATTCGGTCAGGATATGGGTGGAACCGACCTCGGAACGCTTGTTGATATGGATGAAGATGGCGTTATCGAAATCCACTACGACAGTGATGATGGATATTCTGATCTTGCTGAAGAGTTGTGGGATTTCTTCAAAGACTCCATCGAAGCGATTGAAGAGGAGGTTGACGGTGATGATGACGACGATGATGACGACAATGATGACGACAATGATGACGACAATGATGACGACAATGAGGATGATTAAAAAATCCTGGTGAATAACAATAGTAACAGTTGCGCCGGTGAGGATGGTAAAACTCACCGGCGCTTTATTTTGCCATGGGCAGGAAGGCCAATCGATTTCTTCTGCAACTTCATTTGTGCAGCTTGATATAAAAAAAATCAGGACGTAGATGAATAAAAAAAATACTAGGTTTCTTCATTCGTAATTTCATCACATGTGGGCACGTAATTTTATTTTTCAAGTAACGAAATATAAGCCAGCAAAGCGCCCCAGTGATAAAATTTATCACTTCTTCGTACATCACCCCCCTCTCCCGTTACTGCATTATAATTTTCATATACATGATTCTCCTCAAGCCATGATTTCAGAATCAGGTTCCTGGATTTCTCAACCAGGTCTTTCCTGGCCTCTGGCAAATCATAATTTTTCAGTCCAATGTAGACCAGGAAGTTCAATGGCGCCCAGATCCTTCCTCTCCAATATACATTGTCGTTAAAAGCTTCATCGTTCCGCGCAATGGATGGAATCATCCACTCTCCCCAGAATTCTTCGGGATTATAGAAGTGATCCTCTATCATACGTTCTGCTTGCTCCTGCGTAGGAACACCCGCCAGCAAAGGGTAAAAGTTTGTCGGTGATAACCGGTGACTATATTCCGAGGTCATCAGATCCTTATTCAAATATATACCAACCGATTCATCATACATGGTTTGTAGCTTCTTACCGTATTTTTCTGCGCGCATCTCAAGCTCTTTGACCACCTCTGTCCTGCCAATTTCTTTTGCAATCTTTATGATATTATTGCAATCCCACACATACATGCTCATTAACCCCACATCGGCAAGCAGCAAAAGATTTAAAGTTGTATCATAATGCGCATCATCATACATGGGCGAATTATCCAGGCCTGACTCATACTTGCCAGTCCTTTTGGTATTGATATATTTGTTAAGCGGATCGGCCACCTCAGGCGAATAGGGCGTACTTCCCCAGCACAAATACCCTTTATAATCGCGGTTTTCAGCCCACCACCGGTTCCATGACAGGAGTTCATCGAACGTCTCTTCCAACAACCATTTCTCCTGGTGTTGTTCGTATATTTTCCAAACAACATACGATCCTACAGGAGGTTGTGAGCGGTCGTTACTGTTGCCGCGGGCAGAAGCATAATTAGGCACAAAACCATCCGGCGAAATCGATTTTGTTATTGCCAGGGCATTGGCGTATGCTAATTCCTTATTATCCATTGAATACATGTACGCTGCAAAGTATGTATCCCATTCAAAAAGTACCCATCCTTTCCAATTCCATGTACTCCAGACACGACTAACAGGCGAAATGACCCTTTCGTGCGTTGGTTCGTAAATTACATCCCAGGCCAATACCGTTTGCATGGCATCGTAAAGGTCCTTTTTATCACCGTATTTCGATTTCGTGCGGGCTAAGGCCTCTTCCTTCCTCGATATTATCGATGCTAACTCACCGGTATTTTTATTTTGATACG
>CAZPTO010000262.1:0-5525 GCA_964589155.1 uncultured Bacteroidaceae bacterium
AATATATGCCATGTCACCTCCGTCGGTCTCTGCGCCCTGGTGGAATTTTGTATCGGCAATATCGTGTAGAATGGCAGCCAGCCTGACGATCTCCGGGTCACCTGCATTTTCTTCCTGCTGAATGTGGCCGGCAAGGTTGCGCACCCGTTCGGTATGGGTCCAGTCATGACCTGCATCAAAAGTGTGTAGTTTTTCTTTGGCAAATGCTTCAGCGGCAGCGAAAATTTCCATGTACAAGGGTTTTTGAAGATTTCGAACTACGAAGATATCAAATTATATTCCGCATAACGTGTGGCATGCAGCTGAGGTAAAAAAAGCAGATTGGATGCTAACGTGAAGGGATTGAACCAATGGCCGGTCCAGGTGAGGGCATCAGGGATCCCTAAGTATCAAAGAGTTCTTATGTGCTGGCGGGGGTTATACGATCCCGGTGAATCCCATAAAAGCAAGGGCCATCAGTCCGGCGACGACAAATGCAATGGGAACGCCTTTCATCTGTTTCGGTACATTCATCATGTCGAGCTGCTCACGGATACCCGAGAAGGTCACCAGTGCCAGTCCGAAACCAATCGCATTACCGATAGCGAATACCACGCTTTCAAGCAGGTTGAAATCCTGTTGTACCGCGAGCACTGCCACGCCCAGCACCGCACAATTGGTGGTGATCAGCGGCAGGAAGATACCAAGTGCCTGGTAGAGTGGGGGACTGATCTTTTTCAGCATGATCTCTACCATCTGCACCAGCGAGGCAATCACCAGGATAAAGGTGATCGTCCGAAGGTATTCGAGTTCGAACGGGATCAGCACATACTGGAAGATCAGGTAGGTAAAAAGGGTGGCAATGACCATCACGAATGTAACGGCGCCGGTCATCCCTATGGCTGTATCAACTTTGTTGGATACCCCTATGAAAGGACAGATACCCAGGAACTGGTTCAATACGATGTTGCTGACAAAAACAGCAGCGATAATGATCAATACATATTCCATGACTAGGTAGTTTTTGCTTTCAGTTTATTGGCGAGGACAATGAGATATCCGAGGGCGATGAAAGCTCCCGGGGGCAATACGAACAGCAACATGCCGTCTCCTTCCAGGAAGGAAAGACCGAAGATCGATCCGCTTCCAAGCACTTCCCTTACGGCCCCGAGGGCGGTGAGCGCAAGTGAAAAGCCAACCCCCATTCCGAGTCCGTCTACGATCGAAGAAAGCAGGTTGTTTTTGGAGGCGAAGGCTTCCGCTCTTCCCAGTACCAGGCAGTTCACCACGATCAGGGGAATGAACAGTCCGAGTGCGTCAAAGAGTGCAGGTACATAGGCTTTCATCACCATCTCCACCACGGTAACAAATGTGGCGATGATCACGATAAATGCCGGGATCCGCACTTTATCCGGGATCTGGTTCTTGATGAGCGCTACCACCAGGTTCGACATCACGAGGACGAAAGTGGTTGCGAGTCCCATTCCCAGTCCGTTGATTGCAGTGGTGGTGACACCAAGCGTGGGACAGAGTCCGAGGAACATCACGAAAACCGCATTTTCCCTGAGCAGTCCCTTACTGAAATTTTTCCACTGGTTCATATGCAAAAAATATTTTATGTCTTTTCAATCGATCAGCAATCAATTTATTTCCGATGCCCGGTCCGATCTTCTTCCGGTAAATGGCAATAATTGTTCATGACTGATCTGCAATTCATGCTACATCTAATTAACGCGTTGCCTTCCATGCTTCATACGCTCGTTCCACAGCCTCGCAATAGGCCCTGGACGTAATGGTTGAGGCCGTAATGGCATCTACATTGCCATTGTCTTTCTTTACGGCCAGGTTAAACTCATCGGGATGTTTCCCCATGAACTGGACATGGAAGTCGGATTTGTCCCGTTCCATCTTGTCTCCCAGTCCGGGTGTTTCTTTGTGGCTCAATACCGCGATATCCACAATATTTCCCGAATTATCGAAACCCACCATCAGCTTGAATTCACCGCTGAAACCGTTGTTGGTAAATGTTTCCACCGCGGTGCCAACGACGATTCCGTTTTGCACCGCAGGATAGAGGGTAAGGGTATCACCGTCAAGTCCGTATTTGATGATCTGGTCAGATGGAACAGTATCAAACGCGGGAACCACTGCCTCAATGGCTTCGTTCCGTTTCCTCAGGTCTGCGAGGCGGATCGGTTCTTTTGTCAGTTCATATACACCTCCAAGGAGTGCAGCGGCTGCAAGCGCCACGACAGAAAGTGTGGTGACCATGCTTACAAAGTTGGATTCTTTCTTAGCCATGTTGTACCTCCTTTCCAAATCTCCTGGGCTTAAAATACTTATTCAGCAGTGGTACAAATGCATTCATAATGAGGATCGCGAATTGCACGCCTTCGGGGTAGGCGCCAAATACCCTGATGATGACAGTGAGCACCCCGATCAATACCCCGTAGACCACCATGCCTTTTTTGGTCATCGGGGAGGTCACATAATCGGTGGCCATATAGATGGCACCAAGCATCAGTCCACCGGTAAGCAGATGGAACAGCGGATCGGCATTTTGTTCAGGATTGATCAGCCAGAGGATGCCGGTAAAGACGGCCACAGTTCCTAAAATGGTTACCGGGATATGCCAGGTGATAATTCTTTTATAGAGCATATACAGCAGCCCGATCAGCAGTGCCACGGCAGCGATCTCACCAGCAGATCCTCCCATGTTACCTATGAAAAGGTCGGTATACCCGGGCACCTTCTTCATCAGCTCCCCGGCAGTTTGTTCACCCAATCCCTCCTGGAAAATCCCCAGGGGAGTAGGTCCCGTGACAGCATCTGTATATTTCATCCATTGTCCGGGAACCGGGTAGCGCGTCATGGCCACCGGGAAGGAGATGAACAGGAATACGCGTCCGACGAGTGCCGGGTTGAAAATGTTGTTGCCAAGTCCGCCGAAGGTCATTTTACCGATCCCGATCGCTGCCAGGGCACCGATCATCACCATCCAGAACGGGATATTGGCCGGCAGACAAAAAGCCAGCAGGAGCCCGGTCAGGACAGCGGATCCGTCGAGATGGGTAGGCTGGACTTTCAGGATATATTTTTGGATCAGGTATTCGAAAAGCACGCATGATACCACAGATACCGTCGTGACGATCAGCATTCCGATCCCGAAGAACCAGACCGACACCGCGAATGCAGGCAGCAGGGAGACCATCACCCCATACATCAGCTTCGGAACGTTTTCCGCAGTGTGTGCATGTGGCGATGGTGAAACGATTAATTTGTTCATTATCTGTATTTTGTCTTGGTCAGTTAAACAGCTTTACGCGATTTCATGATCTTGCCAACTTCACTTTTTCCGAGCCTGATGTAATCCAGCAGCGGACGGCCAGCGGGACAGGTGAAACTGCAGCTTCCGCATTCTATACAATCCATTACCTTATCGGCTTCCAGTGCATCCCACATTCCATGCTCCGCTTGTGCCTGGAGCAGGTAGGGTTCGAGTCCCATGGGACAAACCCCCACACATTTTGTGCACCTGATGCAGGGCAGAACGGGATTCCGGAGTGCTTCATTCTCCCTGAGCAGCAGGATCCCTGAGCTTCCTTTCACGATCGGGATGTCCAGGTTGGCAACCGCCTTGCCCATCATGGGACCACCGTTGATCACTTTTGCCGTATCCTCAGGCAGACCACCGGCTTTTTCGATAATGAAGGAGGCAGGTGTACCGATACGTGTCAGGAAATTTGAAGGGTTGGCAACAGATTTTCCGGTGACGGTCACCACGCGCTCGATAAGCGGCCTGTTTTTCTGAACGGCAAGGTACGATGCAAATGCGGTTCCGACGTTGAAAACGACCACACCCACATCGATGGGCAGTCCCCCGGAGGGCACTTCACGCTTGAGCAATGCCTGTACCAGCTGTTTTTCACCGCCCTGTGGATATTTTACTTTCAATCCCTGTACGCTGATCCCCTGTTCCTCTGCCACGGCACGGGTCATTACGTCGATGGCATCCGGTTTATTGTTTTCGATGCCGATGATCGCTTTTTCAACGCCGAGCCCTCTCATCAGTATTTTGATCCCCACGACCAGTTGCTGATGCTTTTCCATCATCAGTGCATGGTCGGCAGTCAGGTAAGGCTCACACTCCACCCCGTTGATCAACAGGTATTCTGCTTTTTTTCCTTTGGGTGTCATGAGTTTGACATGCGATGGGAATGTGGCACCCCCCAGTCCCACGATCCCGGCAGCAAGTATCTTGTTCCGGATCTCCCCGGATGTTCCTTCAATGCTTTCCAGGAGGTCGTCAGAAGTATCAATGCCCTCCTCCCAATTGTCTTCCGGTTCCACCTGTATCTGGACAGCCATCTTTTTATAACCTGAGGTGTCAGGGAATTTATCAACTTTCAGGACTTTGCCTGTGACAGATGAATGAATGTTGGTGGATATAAATCCTTCGGCCTGGGCGATCAACTGACCGGTCTTCACTTCATCGCCCCTGTTCACAAGCACTTTCGAGGGTGCCCCGAGGTGCTGTGTCACGGGAATGATGACCTGCTCCGGCAGCCCGGCAAATTCGATCTTTTTCCCGGCCGATATTTTGTTTTCGGGCGGATGAATGCCACCCCTGGAAAATGTCAGTAATCCCATGTTCTAATCCTTTTGCGTTTTTTGGTTTGCATCCCCTTTGTCACCGGTCTCACCATCAGCATCAGCTTGAGTATCTTTTTCTGCATTTCCAGCTTCGTGTTTTCCCTCACTGGATGCTGCTTCAACTTTCTCTTCCTTCTTTTTACCTGCCCGGGCATCAGTGGATTTTTCAGATTTTCCTGTTGGCTTTGCGGCGTCTTCTTTCTTTGCAGCGTCGTTTTCCTTTGTGCTCGTCCTTTCTTTTGTTGCCACCTCTGCTTTCGCCCCGGCTCCTTCTTTCGCCCCTGCTGCAGACTTATTTCCTGCTTTTGCCGCAGTTCCTGCTTTTTCTTTGCTCTCGTCTTTATTCCTCGGCGGTGGGAAATTTATTTCCAGGATGGCATCCGTCGGACATTCCGGCACACATTTCCGGCACAACCGGCATTTTACGGAGTCGATGAATGCCAGGTTGTTTTCCATGGTGATGGCATCAAATGGGCATGCAGTTACGCATTGACCACAACCGATACACGCCACGGAGCAATTTTTCTTGGCGGGTCCGCCTTTTTCGGTATTGACGCAAGATATGTATACCCGTTTGCCTTTCTTCCCCTGAGGTCTGAGCTCAATGATATCACGGGGGCATGCTTCTACGCAGGCATTACAAGCCGTACAGTTTTCTTCGGTTACCTCGGGAAGCCCTGTGGCAGGGTTCATATGAATTGCATCGAAATCGCATGACTCTTCGCAGTCGCCACAACCAAGACAGCCATTCGGGCATCCGCTTTCTCCAGCTGAGAGAGCGTGGGCAAACTGACAAGTGTTGGGGCCGTCGTATTCGACCTTTTTAGGCGCATTGGTTATAGAGCCGTTACAGCGTACCACCGCAACAAATGGATCTTGCGCTTCAGCTTCCA
>CAZPTO010000263.1:0-5499 GCA_964589155.1 uncultured Bacteroidaceae bacterium
TTCTGGTTGCAAGTATAGCAGCAATAGTGGTTCCCGTGATCCTGGGCTTCCTCATCGAACCAGCAGCATTCATAGCGACAACCTATTTTGTGATCATCGGAGCATTTGGCCTCTGGCATATCCACAGCAAGCGGAAAACGTGGTTCAGGGTGGGACCCTTGAACACCAGCAGGGAAAAACTGATCTCCTGGTTGAAAAGAATAAAATGGATAAGCTAACTACCAGAGCTGCAACCGATCTTTTTCTTTTAGCTTCCGGAGATCAACAGGCACACACATGCGAACCGCAGGGATGCTCATAATTGTTCGAATCAATGCATTGATGTCATCAGGGACGATCTCTCCCTGAATATGGAGAAAATAATCAATATTTTTCAATTCGGGTAAAAAATAACCGCCAGAAGTACGATTAACAATCAGTCGAAAGGTCAGCATCCTTTGCTCATCCTCATATATAAATTGGCTCACCAGCTGTTCTCCGTCCAGGTTTTTACTGAATATCTCCAGATCACCTGTACGTGTGAATGATGTATCCATATGCTGATTGACCAGCCAGCACAGTTTATAATCCGGTTCGTCGGAGACAATACCCAACAAACAGTAGTCCTCTTCAATAGATACCGATAATTTATGCTTTTTCGGACTCACACCAGTGAATTTACATCATAAACTTACATAAAATCAATTGATCCTGGAAAGGAGAAGCATGCACAATTAAAAATTATCAAGGAAACTGATAAAAACGACGCCTACTCGGAAATCTGTTTGAGTGCAACTTTTGCGGCTTGCTGTTCCGCCTCTTTTTTAGAATCACCTCTACCGTTTCCGGAGTCTACCTGGTCGATGACAACCGTGGAAGCATAGGAAGGGATCTTACTGCCGGAATCATATTCTTCATGACTGGAAAAGACCACTTCGCGCTTTTTCTTCTGTGCCCACTCGATCAGGCGGCTTTTATAGTCAGAGTCTTTCTTCACGATACTGCCCATGTCAATATGCTTGCGGACCATGCGATTACGGAAAAAGCTGGCAGCACGCCGGTAGCCCCTGTCCAGGTAGATTGCCCCGATCAGTGCCTCGAGCGCATTTCCATAAAGGTGCTTTGAGGAATTTGTGGTATGTGACAAAGAGGAGATCATCAGTGGAATGCCCATCTTAATCGCGGTGGCATTCAGGTGTTTTCGTTTTACAATGCGGGCCCGCAGCTTGGTCATCAAACCTTCATCCATATGGTCAAACTCGTTGTAGATGTATTCTGCAGCAATGGCTCCCAGCAGTGCATCTCCCAGGTATTCCAGCCGTTCATTGTTCACAAACGTTCCATCCTTGAGCTGAAAGGAGGCTGATTTATGTGTAAAAGCAGTACGGTACAGCAATACCTTACCCGGCAAAAAGCCCAGCAAACCAATAAGATTGCGGTAATATGATCTGTCTTTTCTGAATAAATAAACCAGGTACGTGAAGACCCCTTGTATCATCTACTCTTCGAATTTGCGGAAGACCGCCGAGGTATTATGTCCTCCAAATCCGAATGTATTGCTCAACCCGACCCTGACCTCTCGTTTTTGAGCCGTATTGGGCGTGAGATTCAATTTCGGATCGATTTGCGGATCCACTGTTTTCAGGTTGATAGTAGGTGGCACGACCCCATCCCTGATCGCCAGGATCACAGCCAGTGATTCAACTGCTCCGGCGGCACCCAGGAGGTGCCCGGTCATTGATTTGGTAGCGCTGATATTCAGCTTATAGGCATGCTCACCGAATACCTTTTTAATGGCTTTGGTTTCTGAAAGGTCTCCCAAAGGTGTGGCAGTACCATGTACATTGATGTAATCGATGTCTTCCGGCGCAATCTTCGCATCGCGGATGGCATTGTTCATTACCAGTATCGCTCCCTCTCCTTCAGGATGTGGCGCCGTGAGGTGATGTGCATCGGCAGATAATCCGCCGCCGACCAGTTCGGCAATGATATGTGCTCCCCTTCTTTTGGCATGTTCCAGCTCCTCAACGACCAGTCCGCCACCGCCTTCACCCATCACGAACCCGTCGCGTGTGGCGTCAAAAGGACGTGAAGCAGATTTATATTCCTCGTTGTTGGTGGACAATGCCTGCATGGAGTTAAATCCGCCAAGTCCTGCCTCGTTGATCGCAGCCTCGGATCCACCCGTGATGAACAGATCTGCCATATCAAGCCTGATCAGGTTGAAAGCATCAATAATGGCATTGGTTGATGAAGCACAAGCGGATACTGTCGCATAGTTCGGTCCCCTGAATCCGTATTTCATGGACATCATTCCGGCAGCGATATCAGAGATCATTTTGGGAATAAAGAAAGGGCTGAACCTGGGAATACGGTTGTTCGCCAGGAAGCCCTCTATTTCATTCTTGAATGTATCGATACCACCGATACCAGAAGCCCAGATGATCCCGGCCCTGTCCTTATCGATATCGGCATCCGCCAATCCGGCATGCTGGTATGCTTCCTCAGCAGCAACCATACCATACTGTGCATACCGGTCAAGTTTCCGAGCTTCCTTGCGGTCGAAATGATCCATCGGATCAAAACCTTTCAACTCGCAGGCAAACTTGGTTTTAAAGTGCTCTGTGTCGAAACGGGTGATCATATCACTCCCACTTACCCCGTCAACGAGGTTCTTCCAGAATTCTTCTACATTATTACCGACAGGGGTCAATGCCCCCATGCCGGTTACAACAACCCGTCTCATAACAGAATCAGTTCGATAAATTACTTGGAATTATCTTCGATATACTTGATCGCTTCTCCTACAGTTGAGATACTTTCAGCTTGATCATCCGGAATACCCATGTTGAATTCTTTTTCGAATTCCATGATAAGCTCTACAGTGTCAAGAGAATCGGCTCCCAAATCATTTGTGAAGCTAGCTTCCGTAGTTACTTCATTTTCATCAACACCTAATTTGTCAACGATGATTGCTTTTACTCTTGATGCAATGTCTGACATGACTTAAAATTTTAATTAATACTATGTTAATTTCAGCGTTGCAAAGAAATGAAAAATTTTCGACTAATTTCAAAAAAAAAGACGATTTTTATTGGTTTGAGAACCAAACAAATGCATGGAAAAACTATCTTTGAACTATAAATACGCATACATTATTTAACTGTATATGAACAATATAGCTATTTTCGCCTCGGGATCAGGGACCAACGCGGAGAATATCATACAATTTTTTCGAACGGATCCGGAAATTCATGTTCAACTGGTCTGCAGCAATAAACCCGGGGCGAAAGTGCTGGAACGTGCCCAAAATCACGGTATTGAAACCTTTACTTTTAACAGGAAGGACTTCTATGAAACCAATATCGTGCTTGATAAGCTGCGTGCCGAAGGGATCGATTTTATCGTCCTGGCCGGATTCCTCTGGCTGGTGCCCGGTAAGCTGGTGAATGCCTATCCCGGTGCCATCATGAACATACACCCTGCATTGTTGCCAAAATACGGTGGAAAAGGCATGTACGGCGAGCATGTTCATGCCGCTGTGATCGCCAACGGCGAGCCCAATTCGGGAATCAGCATCCATTATGTGAATGATAAATACGACGACGGCGACATCATCTTCCAGGCCACCTGTCCGCTCGAAGGCACCGACACACCCGATTCACTGGCCGAGAAAGTGCATGCCCTGGAATATGAACATTACCCGAGGGTGATCCGGGAGGTGATACAGAGGCGATAAGTCGATCTAGTGTGATGATGCCATTTTGCGTTCTGAACCCACAATTCTCAGTTCCTGCATCACACTGTTTTTTACGAGAGAATAATCCACCAGCAATGCATCATGAACCGGCTCGACCGGCGGGGCTTCCACTTTCAATGGATCCACCGGGTAACCGTTTTTGTAGAACCTGAAATCGAGGTGAGGACCCGTGGAAAGCCCGGTACTGCCCACGTACCCGATCACATCTCCCTGTTTGACATATACACCCCTGCGGATCCCCCTGGCGAATCCCTGCAGGTGCATGTAAGTGGTCCGGTAAACACCATTATGCTTGATCTTGATATAATTCCCTCCACCACGCTCATATGCGGCTGCAATGACCTGCCCGTCGCCAATGGCATGTACCGGAGTGCCGCGTGGGGCAGCATAGTCCACACCGTGATGGGGACGCCTGATCTTTAAAATGGGATGGAGCCTGGAGTGTGAAAAGCCGGAACTGACCCTGTTGAATTTCAGGGGAGCCTTCAGGAATGTTTTTCTCAGGCTGTTGCCTTCTTCATCGAAGAAGCTGACCACGCTGTCCTGTTCGAACGGAATGGCCCAGAATTCATGCCCGGCATGCCGGAACCAGGCGGAATGGATCTTCGTGATCCCCACTGAAACCGAATCAACAAAGGATTCATCATAGATCACTTTAAACTGATCACCCCGCTGCAGTCCGAAGAAATCAATGGACCATGCATAAATATCACTTAAGTCATTGGCCAGCAAAGGATTCTTTCCCTGTTCCTGGAAAGCTTCCCACAGGCTGGTAGTGATCTCGCCGTAAAGCGCATCCGTGACTTTTTGCACTGGCTTGGCACGCAGTTCAACGTGGATACTGTCCTCCAGGTGCACGACTGCATAATTTACATTGTCCTTTTCATACACAAAATACCTGACCCCTGCAGTATCCAGGAACAGGGCATACCTGTTTCCTGCCTTGATCTTCCGAACATCAAAGACCTCCCTGGGAATCAGTGATATTTCATATATGCGCCGGTTGGACACACCATGGTCATTCAGGATATTTCCCAGCATCTGGTTCCTTCCTACCCTGCCTTCCACGATCTCAAACGAATCCACCGGAATACCGTAATAAAACTCTACCTGCTGCTCAATTGGTTCTGCCTGCGCTTCAATAACAGCTGCTGAACTGCTTATGTTACCCGGATCGCTATTAAAAAAAACCACTGCCAATGCTGCAACTACAAGGGCGATTGAACCTCCTATACTCAAGACTTTTTTCACTACAATATGGCTTTATAATGGATGTGAACTTAAAACGCACGTCAAAATCCCCGCGGAAGGGTTTGTTTCACATTCCCATTCTATACTACAATATTAATGATCTTTTTCGGTACAACGATAATCTTTTTCGGCGTTTTCCCTTCTGTCCATCGCGCTGCAGTCTCATGTTCCAGGGCCATCTTCTCAAGTTCAGCTGGTGGTGTGTCCACCGGAACTTTCAGCTTGAAACGCAGCTTTCCGTTGATCATTACCGGGTACTCCATTTCGTCCTCCACGAGGTATTTCTGATCATATGCGGGCCAGTCGGCGAGTGCCACAGATGCGTCTGTGCCCAGGATCGACCATAGCTCTTCTGCCAGGTGAGGTGCAAAAGGTGCAAGTACCCGGGCAAAGATTTTCCCGGTTTCGCGGGTCACCTTGCCATTTTTAGCTGCCAGGTTGGTAAAGATCATCATCTGCGAGATTGCGGTGTTGAAATGCAGGCTCTCAATATCCTCTCCCACCTTTTT
>CAZPTO010000264.1:0-5457 GCA_964589155.1 uncultured Bacteroidaceae bacterium
CAAATATGTGGGATTCACGTTCTTCCGGATCAAAAACGAGGTGCAGGTTGGCTGCATCTACGTCATTGTCGCAGTATACGGCACTTTCAGCCAGGGATGCCAATGCTGCCGTGATACTGGTTTTTCCGGTTCCGCCCTTCCCACTTATGATCGTTATCTCTTTCACTATATGTTGGTTATCTCTTTCACTATATGTTGGTTATCTCTTTCATTAGGTGTTCGTTATCTCTTTCACTACATGATCGTTATCTCTTTCACTACATGATCGTTATCTCTTTCACTAGGTGTTCGTTATCTCTTTAATGCCTTGGTTCTGTTACAGTTCTCCACCAACCTGTCGCGTATGACTGCTGCCATGTTGAAAATCTGCTGGCCAATTGCGCCGTGTTCCCGGATTGGCAGAGTGCCCCCTGCATATGCTTCGGCTATTTTTCTGCTAAAAGGGATTTCACCGAGCAGTGTGATGTGCTGTTCCTCCAGGAAATCATATAGTTTCCTGTCTCCGGTGCCGGCTTTATTAATAATGACACCATGGGGTTTTCCAGTCTTGCTCAGCAGGTTGATCATCAATTTAAGGTCATGCAAACCAAATGGGGTAGGTTCTGCAACAAGTACCACATAATCTGCATCTGAAATAGTCGCCACAACCGGACAGCTGGTACCCGGTGGTGCGTCATAAATCCGGAATTGCATCCCTTCAGCAAGGTGTTTTTTAAGTTTGTTGATGAGCATCGTCTGCATAGAGGATCCGATCCTTAACCTGCCTTCGGTCAGCCGCGTGCGTGGGTTTTCACTGAATGTATTGATGTTGCCGATCCATTCGTCGGTTTCTGTTATTGCATGGTCATTGCATGCTACCTTACAGGCACCACAGGCGTGACACAGGTCTTTGTTGACTTCTGCAAATCCTGCTGAAGGGATCACGATAATGGCGTTGAATTCACAGTATTCAACACATTTCCTGCAATACGTACAAGCTGATTGATCAATAACTGGAATGCGTTTGCATGCCCTGGCTGTTGCAATTTTCTGCATCCCTGGAAAAAAGAGCAGGTCATTTGGCTCCTCCACATCGCAATCCACAAGTTCTGCACGATGATTGAACCGCTCCGTCAGAACGGAAAAAAGTGTGGTGGCGACAAGTGTTTTCCCTGTACCTCCCTTTCCTGAAGCCACTGCGATTGAAATAGTCCGGTCTGTCATTTTATTTTCGACTGGTGGGTTAGGTTGTCCCTATGCGTCAACCCCTGGAGTATAAGTCTGGACCTGTTGTGTTGGACCTGCGCTGTTTTAATGATCGCAATAATTGGCGGCAAATGCAATCGTTTCATTCATAAACCCTTCCACCAATTCTTCCGCAGTACCTTGCGGTGCCCCAACGAATACATTTACCCCATGTTGGTTAAAGATCTGAATGGCCCTCTGTCCCATTCCACCCGCAATGACATCGGTGGTTCCCTGTTCGGCGAGCCAGCGGGGAAGCACTCCTGGTTCATGAGGAGGTGGTGTCAGTTTTTCAACAGACATGATCTGATTGTCCGTGACGCGAATTTGCATAAAAAATTTGCAGTGTCCGAAATGTGCGTCCAATATTCCCTGGTCGTTGACCGGAATAGCAAAGGTGTTGTTCATCGTTTTTTTATTGTTTTTGTCTGTAAATTAAGCATGATTATTGTCCGCGACCAGATCATTGTCCGCGACCTAAGCCGCGACCTAAGCCACGCCCCAAGCCACGCCCCAAGCCGCGACCCGTACCACGCCCCGGTCCGCGCCCCAATCCTGGCCCTTGTCCCCGTCCTGGTCCTTCGCCCCGGTTCCTGCCTTTGCCTTCTCCCCGTCCGAATCTGCGTCTGCCTCCTGACCCCGCGCTACCGCGAAACCTGTTGGTTCTGCCCAGTCCAACCTCATCAGCTTCCGTAAAATCTTTGTCTCTGTTATCGGGATTACATCTTCCCAATCCCCGTCCTGTTTTAGGTCCTTCACCTAAAGGGCCTGTTCTGTCTAGTCCTGGCATGATATAAAAGTTTTAATGGTTTGTAATGTGAGTTTTCATGACGCATCTTTATGCGTTATGAGGGTTTCATTTTTTTAATTACTTCATCTACCGTGAGGTTATCATTGTCAATGATCACCATCTGAATTTTTAACTGGTCGAGTACATCTTTGGCAGTAGGACCGAAGTCGCCTGAAATAATTTTATCGGCACCCAGCTCAAACGCCATTTCAGCAGCCACCTGCCCTGCACCATGTCCATCGTTCAGCGCCTTGTTCTCGTGAAATGAAGTTCTGTTGGTTACGTCGTCGTACAGGCAGAACCAGGCAGCTCTGCCGAAGCGCATATCAAATTGCGCACTTGTTTTGTTCCCGGTGGATGTAATGATCGTTTTCATGTTAGCCTTATTTTCATTATCACTATATTAAATTTCTGAATGCTGCATATGCCAGCATCCCGACATGGGTTCCTTAGTTATTCAGGTTTGTTACCGACGTTGTTTGTTGAGATCGGCATACGGGGCAGTTGCTATCTGTGCTTATTTCAGGCAGTGTAAAGCGGGCGTTGCAAACCAGGCAAAGGTGCCAGCTGTCATCCATCACTGCATTTCCATATATGGTTCTTATTTCCCTTGATTCGGCAAGGGCCAGTGCGATCTTTTTCCTTGCCTGGTCATAGATCCGGGCAAAAGTGGGACGCGACACCCCCATCAGCCGGCTCGCTTCGAGGTGCTTTAAACCGTCATAATCTGCCAGCTTGATCGCCTCATACTCTTCATACAGCAATTGCACCGGCTCACGCTGTGTATGCACATTGCCGTATGGCCTGTATCCTTTGAATGATGGTGGGGCAACTACTTTTCTTAATTTGGTCTTTCTTGGCATCACAAAATAATAATGAGCATATTCTCACAACAAATATAATGAGAATATGCTCAAAATACAATCTAACAATAGATTTTTTCTATTTCAGTGCATTGAGCCAGGTGCGTGCCATCAATTCTGCTCCCGCCAAAGAAGGATGCACCCCATCACCTGTCCAGTAGGTAGCAGAGGCCAGTGACACAGCCTCATTAAAAGCTTCCTGGAATGGGACCCAGGTGGCATCAAATGCTGTTGCAATCCCTGCGGCAAGATCCTGGTATGCACTGAATGGTTCCACCCATGATTCGTCCACAGCCCGTGTATCTGTGAGTATAAAGGGTTGGCAAATTACCAGTTTTACATCCGGCAGGGCGGCTCGCGTTCGCTCCAGCAGGGAACGAAAGTCGTTTGCGTAAACCTTCGGTGTACCGTCGTATCTTCCGTCGCGCATGTGCCAGTAGTCATTGACACCGATCAGGATGCTGAGGACATCGGGCTCCAGGTCGATACAATCCTGTTGCCACCTTTCATCAAGCTGGTAGACTTTATTCCCACTAATGCCGCGATTATGGATTTTCAGGTCTTTCCCCGGGAGTCTGCCGAGCAATTCAGAGGCGGCCAGCATAACGTAACCACCACCCAGGGCATCAGGTGCATTGGCTTGCTGTTTTTTCCGGTTCCTTCGGGCATCTGTAATGGAATCACCCTGGAACAGGAGGACATCCCCCTGTCCAAAAAAATCCGCATATTCAGGGGATGATGTTTCGGAAGGACTGCAGGAGTATGATATTGCAGACAGACCAGCTATGCCTGCCGCTCCTGCACCGGCAGTTTTAAAAAACCTGCGCCTGGAAGGGGAGTTACTGAATGATTCTTTGTGCATAATCTTTTTGTTCTACAAGATACATAAGATTTTTGTTCAAGGGCCTCCAAATAAACGTTAACTTTGGACCGGAGTAAGATTTAGCCTGACGAATGTAGATTGATGGGAAATTGCTTCCTGTCATGCTTCTGGGCTGATCTGTCAATTTTTTTGATCTCATGGAAACATTGGGCTTTCTGGTACGTACAATGAGTGTCCGGAAACTGAAATAAGTGCTCAGGAGGTTAAATTGGATGTGCAATGCGTTGCCGGACCGTTTGTTTGCGAGCACTCATGCGGATCATAATTGTAATCAATGAGGATTACACAGGGGAATCAATAAGTTTTTATCAACGATATGTCAAAGCATACAAAAATACTTGTTTGTGAGGATAACAAGCTTACCCAGCGCGTTCTTGAGGTTGCTTTAAAAAAAATGAATTATGAGATCCTTGTTGCCACTGACGGTGAGGAGGGGATACGGCTCCTCAAGGAAAATGAGATCGGTTTGGTCATTACAGACATCAATATGCCTTATAATAGCGGATTAGAGATCGTAGAGTTTGTAAGAAAAAAGTATGGTAAGGAGATCCCTGTAATTATTGTTACCAACATCAATCTTGATGATATACGCAAGCAAGCTCAGGAACTTGGGGCAGATGCATACATTACCAAGCCATTTGATCCCGCTGAACTAATTCATGCTATTCAATCCCTCAATCTTCCCGCTTAAAACGATGCTGAAGTTAACAAAAATCATTGTCCTGGTTGTCTTCCTGGGATCTGGCATACAGGGTGAAGCACAGGTTGCTGCAGGAGAGAAAAATACGCCGGAAGAAGAGTTCATGCATATCCGGATGCTTGCTGATTCTGACCGCCTGGAAGAAGCAGAATCCGCCGCATACGATTTGCTGGAGAAATTCCCGGATTATACTGATGTCAGGATATACCTGGCATTGATCCACGGTAAACAGGGTGAATTCGTGCCCGGACTTTCACTGATCAACAACGTGTTGAGCGCGCATCCTGATGCTGAGGATGCACTTCGTGCCCGGAGCAGTTTGCACTTCTGGAATGAAGACTGGTCTGCACTTCTTTCCTCAACCACTGATGCCCTTGCGTTCATCCCGGAAGACCCGGATCTGCTCTACAAACAGGCCCTTGCCCAATCAAAACTGAACAACCAGCAGGAAGCACTGGGAATACTCAACGCACTCCTTGAAAATGCTCCGGAAAATATACAGGCCATGCAGTTGCGAGAGCAGGTGATTGAATCCATGCCTGCCCCGGAAATTTTTACGCGGTACATGTTTGATCATTTCAGGCAACCTTACAACAGGCAGTGGCACATGGTCACACTTGGGGGAAATTATCCTATCGCTCCCGGCACGATTTCTCCGTATTTCAATATGGGTCATTTCATCGCCGGAAACGAGGATTTCCTCTCCACCACATCGTTCCAGCTGAATGCCGATGCGTACCTCGATATTACCGAAAAAAATTACATGCTGCTTGGTTACGGGATCGGTACAGGCACTTATCTTCCCAGGCACCGTGCGGCACTTCACCTCTGGCAGTCTCTGCCCTCCGGCTGGTCGGTCTCTGCTGGTGCAAGATATCTCTATTTTGATCAGCATTACCTGTTTTATGCGCTGGGCGTTGATAAATACCTGGGAAATTACTGGTTTGACCTGAAGAACTATCTCTTTAATAAAGCATATGGTTTTTCGATGTCCTCT
>CAZPTO010000265.1:0-5453 GCA_964589155.1 uncultured Bacteroidaceae bacterium
CATAATCTTCCAGGCTTCAGGGAGTCGGCCATCATCACCAGGAAAGGTGTGTTTGCAGCTGCTTCCAAGGGGCTCATTATAGAACTGGAGGGCGCCTCTTCACATGCCGGGCACCCCGAAGGGGGCAATAATCCTGCTGTCGCTGCTGCACAATTGGTACAATCCGTGTTGACAATCCCGCAGAAGCAACTGTCGATGCATGATGCAGCCCTGATCACCCCGATACACCTGCGAGTAGGTCAACCGGCATTCGGCACGTCACCTGGCGACGGTGTGGTGATGTTCACTGTCAGGGCCCATTCCAATGCGTCCATGGAGACCATGGAAGAAGCGATACTGCACCAGGTGAAGCATATTGCCCGGGCACACAACCTTTCCTATCAGTTCAAATGGATCGAGCCATTCGAAGCAGTTGTTAATGATGCGCACTGTGTGGAGTTGATCGAAAAATGTGCGGAAGACCTGGAAATGGAAGTGATCCGCAAAGAGATACCCTTTCCCTGGTCGGAAGATTTCGGGGTGTTTACGAATAAGTACAAAGGAGCGCTTTTCGGACTGGGCGCAGGAATAAAGACCCCGCAACTGCATAATGAGGATTATGATTTTCCTGACCGGTTACTTGATAAAGGGACTTCAATGTTCTATAGTATCATTGATGAATTGCTGAACACAGATAGCAAAGATTAAATATATATATCAATTCCTGATATGCTCCACACTTCCCATATAGAGCTGAGTGAGAAGGCACTGCAAAACAATATCTCATACATGCGTGACCAGATGTCAAATGGTGCCCGCTATTCAATGGTGATCAAGGGGAATGCCTACGGGCATGGCATCGAGACGATCATCCCGGTAGCAGAGCGCTGTGGCATCGATCATTTTTCAGTATTCTCCGTTGCAGAAGCCATTCGGGCAAAGAAGGCAATACATCCTAAATGTGACATCATGATCCTGGGGTGGATCGACAAAGAGGAGCTCGAATGGGCCATCATCAACAACGTTTCATTTTATGTGTTTACGTTCGATCGCCTGACAGCTGCCTGTAAAACAGCGAAGAAACTTAAGCGTAAGGCGCGGATCCACCTGGAGCTGGAGACAGGAATGCACCGGACCGGGTTCTCTGAAAAGGAGATGGATAAGATGTTCAGGTATGTAAGGAGGTACAGCGATCAGTTCACAATCGAGGGAATATGCACGCATTATGCCGGGGCGGAATCGATCAATAACTATACCAGGATCCGTGAACAGATCAGGACCTTTAATGACAGGGTACACCTTGCCCGTAAAGAAGGTATCGTACCGCGCTACAGGCACACTGCCTGCTCAGCATCTGTCCTGCGTTATCCTGAAACCGTGATGGACCTGGTGCGGGTGGGGATCGCCAATTACGGATTCTGGCCCAGTGATGAACTGCGTATGAATCATTTTATCGATAGCGAAAAGAAAGGAGTGCCACCTGTGGATCCGCTTCAGCGTGTCCTCTCCTGGAAAAGTACGGTGATGAGCGTAAATTTTGTAGGTGCCGGGGAATATATCAGTTACGGACGTACCTATCTTACCAACCGTGACACTACCATTGCCACCGTGCCGGTGGGGTATGGATATGGGTATACCCGAACGCTCAGCAATATGGGACATGTGCTGCTGCACGGTAAACGAGTCAGGGTAGTGGGCTCAGTGAATATGAACATGCTGGTGATTGATGTCACTGATGTAAAGAAGCCCAAGATTGGCGACGAAGTGGTGCTGATCGGAGCACAGGGAGATATCAATATCTCCGTGAGCTCCTTTGGTGACATGACCAACAGCATGAATTATGAACTACTTACGCGACTTCCCAGCCATATACCTAGAAAAGTAGTTGACTGACACTGTTTTTTTTGGTATTTTTTTTCTTTGAAATCGTCGTGATTTTCAAAAAATAATCTACTTTTAGCAGGTTGTAAACAGAATAGAAAAACTGTTTTTATATTATTGTAATACAGATATATACAGCGATCATTTGATGAAAAACACCTATTTTGACCTGATCGAACATAGTTTTTATTTCCCCCAGGAAGGCTTTGATCTGCGTGATGACTACCTGACTTTTCATGGAATTGCCCTGAAGCACCTGATCAAAAAGTACGGTACTCCATTTAGATTTATCTACTTGCCGAAGATTGGCGACCAGATCAAAAAGGCCCGCAACCTGTTCAACCGTGCCATCAAATCCAGCGGTTACAAAGGGAAGTATTACTTTTGCTATTGCACCAAGTGCAATCACTTCTACCATGTGATTCGTGAAGCCCTGAAGCACAATGTCAATTTGGAGACCTCCTCCTCTTACGACATCGATTTGATCATGGACCTGTATGAAAAGAAGCTGATTGACAAGTCCAGGATCATCCTGCACAACGGCTACAAGACCGACGATTACCTGAAAAGGATCATCAGGATGCAGGAGGCGGGGTTCAAAAATTCGGTGATCATCCTCGACAGCAAGACGGAGCTCGACAGGCTGGAGGCGTTGCCAACGAAGGAAAAGATCAAGATCGGGATCCGTATGGCCATCAACGAAGAAGCGCAGTCGGCCTACTACACTTCCCGCCTGGGCATCCCGGAAGGCGAGGTGATCGATTTTTTTACGACCCGCATCCGTGACAATGAACGGTTTGAGCTGAAGATGCTGCACTTTTTCATCGATTCGGGAATCAAGGATACGCTCTACTACTGGGGAGAATTCAAGCGGGCGCTCAAACTCTATATTGAACTCAAGAAGGAGAGCAAGAATCTCAATTCCTTCAACCTGGGTGGCGGTTTCCCCATCAGGAACCACCTGGGATTTGAATACAACTACGAATACATGATCCGCGAGATCATCAACGCCATCAAGGAGGACTGTCAGAAAGAGGGTGTTCCCGATCCGGATATCTATACCGAATTCGGACGTTACACGGTGGGTGAGGCCGGCGCGATCATTTTCGAGGTACTGGAGCAGAAGAAGCAAAACGACAATGAGACCTGGTACATCGTCAACAACAGCCTGATGAATACCATTCCGGATGCATGGTCGATGCACGAAAAATTCATCCTGCTCCCGGTGAATAAATGGCGCCACGAATACGGCAGGGTGAACATCGGCGGGATCAGCTGCGACCATTCCGATTACTACAACTCCGAGGACCTGAACCAGGAGGTGCTGCTGCCCAAATATACCGACAAGGACAAGGAACCGCTGTACATCGGGTTCTTTCATACCGGCGCTTACCAGGATTCCATCAGTGGCTATGGAGGGATCAAGCATTGCCTGATCCCTGCGCCCAAGCATGTGATCCTCGACCGCGATGAGAAAGGAAACATTATTGATTACGTCTACCGGGAGGAGCAATCGGCCGACGATATGTTCAGTATCCTGGGATATAATCATTAGTCATGAAACCCTCCTCACTGGGTATAGATATTTAAGGAAGATTTACTATGAAGAGATTCGGAGGCATTGATGCGGAACTGTCCTCGCTCGAAAACGCGGAGGTTGTTCTGCAATCTATTCCCTATGACGGTACAAGCACCTGGGGGAAGGGAGCCGACAGGGGCTTCGATACTTTCCTGGAAGCTGCCGAAAATATGGAGCTTTACGACATTGAAACCAATTCCGAAGTGTATCGGAAAGGGATCCACATCCTGGATCCTGTCAGGGAAGACCGTTCACCAGAGGCTGTCTATAATGCCGTGCTGGAGTCCACCCGGAAAGTGTTGTCCTTGAATAAGTTTCCGGCTTTTTTCGGGGGTGAACATGCTGTGAGTATCGGCATTATTGATGCGTACATTGAAAAATACCCGGGTATTACCGTGCTGCAATTAGATGCACATGCCGACCTGCGGAGCAGCTATGACGGAAGTCCGTACAACCATGCCTGCGCTCTGCATGCGGCCAGTCAGAAGACCAACCTGGTGCAGGTGGGGATCCGCAGCATGGACAGCAGTGAACTGCCTTATTTCGACCGGTCGAAGTGTTTCCTGGCAGAAGAGATGCACGGGAATGCAGACTGGATGCAGCGTTCGCTCGACCTGGTGGGGGAGCAGGTGTACATCACCATCGACCTGGATGTGTTTGATCCATCGGTGATGCCGGCAACCGGCACGCCTGAACCGGGCGGGATGTTGTGGTACGAGATGATGATTTACCTGCGGCGCGTTTTTTCTGAAAAACAGGTGATGGGCTTTGATATCGTGGAATTTGCTCCCATTGAACAGTTGCATGCACCCGGTTTCATGGTAGCCAAACTGTATTATAAAATGTTGTCATATTATTTTGCATATGGAAAGTAAAGGAAATATCAGCCGTTTTATCGAGGAACATTTCAGGCATTTCAACGCCGCGGCCCTTGTGGATGCTGCCAAGGCCTACCGTGAACAACTGGAAAAGGGAAACCGCATGATGGTCACCCTGGCAGGTGCCATGAGCACCGCCGAACTCGGACGTTCACTCGCTGAGATGATCCGCCAGGACAAGGTGCACATCATTTCCTGCACCGGTGCCAATCTGGAGGAGGACCTGATGAACCTGGTGGCCCATTCGCATTACAAGCGGGTGCCCGGGTACCGCGACCTCACCCCGCAGCAGGAGTGGGATTTGCTGGAGAAGGGACTCAACCGGGTCACGGATACATGTATCCCTGAGGAAGAGGCGTTCAGAAGGCTGCAAAAACACATATTCGAAATCTGGAAAGCGGCCGATGAGCAGGGGGAGCGTTATCTTCCGCACGAGTACATGTATAAAATGATCCGTTCGGGCGTGCTCGAACAATACTATGAGATCGATCCGAAGAACAGCTGGCTGCTGGCAGCGGCGGAGAAGAACCTGCCGATTGTGGTGCCTGGCTGGGAGGATTCCACCATGGGCAATATTTTTGCATCCTACTGTATCAAAGGGGTATTGTCGCCGCAGACCATTAAGTCGGGCATTGAGTACATGACCTGGCTGGCCGACTGGTATACTGCGCAGACGCAGGAGCACGGGATCGGTTTTTTCCAGGTCGGCGGAGGCATTGCAGGGGATTTCCCCATCTGCGTGGTCCCCATGTTGTACCAGGACCTCGAAAGAACGGATACCCCGTTCTGGAGCTATTTCTGCCAGATCTCGGATTCCACCACCAGTTACGGATCCTATTCCGGCGCTGTCCCCAATGAAAAGATCACCTGGGGGAAGCTGGACATTGACACCCCGAAGTTCATCATCGAGTCCGACGCCACCATTGTCGCCCCGCTGATGTTTGCTTACATCCTTGGGGATTAGCTTACTACTCCGGAAGTGGTTTGATCACGATCTCGTTTTCACAGTGCGGACAGATGTAGATCTCGCATCCAACGCAGGCAAAGCAGTTGCCACAGGATCTGGTGATATCGTCTGTATCGCATGATCGCTCACATTGCGGACATATGACCGTCTTGCACATCATTTCAATGCC
>CAZPTO010000266.1:0-5448 GCA_964589155.1 uncultured Bacteroidaceae bacterium
TATCCATCGCGGCCCTTTCACAGGGAGCCGGCATTTCCAAAGGGCTGATGTACAATTATTTCTCAGGGAAAGATGAACTGTTGAAAGAGATCCTCAACGAGGGCATCGAACAGATCATGATCTCCCTGGATCCGAATCATGATGGCATTCTTACTACGCAGGAATTTGAACTGTTTATACGTAAGACCTTCCAGCTGATGCATGAAAAACGTGCCTTCTTCACGAAATTCTTCAATATCATCATTCAGCCAAACGTGAAGGCCTTCCTGAAAGAAAGTTCCCTGGTACAATTCATGGAACAATATTTTGATATGTTCAACAGGTATTTTTCAGAACGGGGGTATGAAGATCCGATGCTGGAGATTTTTGAACTTTCTGTGATTATAGAAGGATTCGGACTCATGATGATTTACTATGATGAACTGGTAGATCTTCCCCCGGAATTGTATCAGCGATATGAAGAAAGGATCATTAATAAATATACCCGCAATCACCATGAAAAAAAATAAACTGATAACACTAACATTGCTGACTGCAGCACTATGCAGCAACCTGGCTGCCCAGGAGGTCACAGCAAAACAGGTAATAGAAAAAGCAGACGATAAATTCTACGGTGAGAAATCTTCTATTGCAGAGATGAAAATGACCATTGTCAGGCCCTCCTGGGAAAGGACCGTTGAATTTAAAAGCTGGAACGAAGGAACCGATAAATCCCTTACCCTGATCACTGCCCCTGCCAGCGAAAAAGGTCAGACGTTCCTGAAACGCGGGAACGAAATGTGGAGCTGGAATCCTTCCATCAGCAGGTTGATCAAACTTCCACCCTCCATGATGTCGCAGGGTTGGATGGGTTCAGATTATACCAATGATGACATCTTGCAGGAGTCTTCCATTGTGAATGATTATACCCATGAAATCGTGGGTGAAGACACCATTGAGGGGCGAAGCTGTTATAAGATCAAACTGGTGGCCAGGGAAGAAGCAGCGGTAATCTGGGGGCACCAGTTACGGTGGATTGACAAAGATGATTACCTGTTCCTGAAAGCAGAATTGTATGATTTTGACGGGTACCTGATCAGGACCGAAACGGCCGGCCGCATCCTGGAAATGGACGGCAGGATGATCCCCACAAGACTGGTATTGGTACCGGAGGAAGAAGAAGGCCACAAAACCATTTTGTTGATTGAGGATATTGAGTTCAACGCATCAATTCCCGATCAGTTTTTCTCACAACAGAATATGAAACAGGTCAGAAGATGAAAAACTTAACACTTGCATGGCGGAATTTATGGCGGAACAGGCGCCGCACAATGATCACAGTTGCATCCGTTTTCTTTGCCGTATTCTTTGCCCTGATCATGCGCTCCCTTCAATTGGGGTCTTATGATTACATGTATAAAACAGCCATCGAATCCTATAGCGGGTACCTGCAGGTACAGCAGAAGGAGTGGTGGGACAACAAAACGGTGAATAATGTTTTCAGATACACCGACACACTGGAAAAAAAGCTGTTGCAGGATCCGAATGTTGCAGGCACTGTTCCCCGGTTTGAATCTTTTGCACTGGCAGCCTATGGGCCGACCACAAAAGGAGTAATGGTCATGGGCATCGATCCCGTGAAGGAAAACATGCTCTCAAAGGTGGCAGATAAAAAAGTACAGTACAGGCTCACCCCCGAAGCAGTCGAACAGATCCGGTCAGATGCATCCCTTCCAAAAAAGACCCGGGAGATCGTGGAGAAATTTGAAAACGTATCCTTCACCTCCGGGAGCCGGTTCCTCACTGACCTGGCACTGGATCCCGAAAAAGAGAGTGACCTGCTGCCCAAACTGGCCAAATATGCCAAATTTGAAAACGGGGATATTCATTCAGGTGAACCCGGAGCCTGGATCGGCGACCGCCTGTCGCAATACCTGGAAATTTCTATTGGTGATACACTTGTCCTGATGGGACAGGGATACCACGGTACCACTGCCGCGGGGAAATATGAAGTGAAAGGAATCGTTCGTCAGCCTGCACCGGATCTTGACAACAAGATTGTCTACCTGCCGGTGGGTATCGCACAGCAACTGTACAATGCGCCCGGCATGCTTACTTCCGTCGCTTTACACCTGGAAGAAACGGAAGATGAAAATATTCGTGAGACTGCTGCGCGACTGGATGACAGGATTCCAGGCAACACCCGCATGGTTGACTGGAAAGAAATGAACGAAGTAATGATTCAGCAGATGGAAGCCGACAATATCAGCGGGGTATTCATGCTCGGCATCCTGTACCTGGTTATTGCTTTCGGGATATTCGGGACCGTATTGATGATGACCACGGAGCGAAGAAGGGAGTTCGGAGTGCTTGTGGCAATTGGCATGCAGAAGAAAAAACTGGCCGGCGTGATCACCTATGAAATGATGATGATCGGACTGATGGGCGTGGCATTCGGAATGATAGTATGTATTCCGATCATCCTGTACGGAGTGAATCACCCGATCATTTTCAAGGGAGAGATGGCCCATATGATGGAACAGTACGATTTCGAACCCAAACTGGTATTTGAGCCGGTCAACAAATACTTCCTCTGGCAGGCCTTCGTTGTCGGGATCATGATCCTGGTATCGCTGTTGAATCCATTGCGTAAAATAATGGGCCTGAAAGTTGTAAACGCCCTGAGGGCATAAAAAGAGAACCAATGATACTAAAAACAGCTTGGAAGAACGTCTGGCGGAACAAGACCAGGAGCATGGTGGTCATCGCTTCCGTCACCATCGGAATATTCGCCGGCATCTTTGCCGTTGGCCTGATGAACGGCACCATGGAACAGCGTGTGGATGCGGCCATTAACAAGGAGATCTCGCACATCCAGCTGAACCGTGAAACATTCAGGGACAACTACGATCTGAAGCTTACCATTGACAGCATAGCGGAAAGAAACAGGAACATCCGCAATATGGCCGGAGTGGAGGCGATTACCAACCGGCTGGTGGTGAATGCCATCGCAAATACAGCTACAAAAAGTACCGGCATTCAACTGATTGGAATAGATCCAGGGCAGGATAAAAAAGTATTCAACCTGGACCAGACGATCATTCCCGGGACAGGATCCTTTTTCAGCAAGGAAAGCAGGTACAACCTCGCCCTTGTCGGGGAAGACCTGGCCAAGGAACTGAATATCATCCGGTATGAATTGCATGATGACACAATGGACAGCCTCGCATCAGCAGGTATTCCGGAAAAAGTATTGAAGAAACTCAATCCCATGGTCGACGAAAGGTATGCAAGCCAGGATTTATTTGTCAAAGACCTCAAAAAGCATTTAACGAAAAAAATGTCGGAAGCGCATGGACAAAAGATCATGGAGCATGCCTGGACGTTCAGGGAACGCTCCCGGCTTACCCTTACGTTCCTGGATAAAGACAATCTCCAGACCGGTGGAATGTTCCGGATTGCCGGGATCTATGATATCAAGAACAGCATGTACGAAAAATCACAGGTTTTTGTACAGAACAAGGTCCTGCAGCAACTGACAGGCCTGAAAAACCATGCGGCCCATAAAATCATCGTGCGCATTGCTGACAGGGAGCAGACCAAACAGATCACCGAAGCATTGCGGGATACCTATCCTGGCCTGCAGGTTCAGAACTGGAAAGAGATCTCCCCCGACCTGGCCATGATGACGACCATGATCGAAAAATTCAATGCCGTATTCATGATCATCATCCTGGCTGCACTCTCATTTGGAATTGTCAACACCATGCTGATGGTGGTACTGGAACGAACCAAAGAACTGGGGATGCTCACAGCCATCGGGATGAATAAGAAAAGGGTATTTACCATGATCATGTCCGAGTCGGTATTTCTTTCGCTGGTAGGGGGAGCGGCAGGCATGATTGTCAGCAAGATCATCCTGATACTGACCAATCAAAACGGAATCAATTTTTCCAGTGCTGCGGAAGGCTTCGAGGCGATGGGGTTTTCTGCACACATCTATCCCACCATCTCCAATACATTTTTCATCACCGTGACCGGATTGATCATCATCACCGGCATCCTGTCGTCGGTTTATCCAGCCTTTAAGGCTTTGAAACTGGATCCCGCAGATGCACTCAGAACTGAATAGCAACACTCAAAAATATAACCATCATGAAAGTCCTGGAATTAAATAATGTTCACAAGATCTACAACAGCTCAGAAGTCAATGTCCATGCTGTAAACGGCATCACCATTGATTTCGAGGAGGGAGAATTTTCCGCCATTGTTGGCCCTTCCGGTTCGGGGAAAACCACCCTGCTGAATATGATCGGGGGCCTGGATACCCCCACAGATGGAAAGATACTGGTGGACAACACCGACCTCTCCAAGCTAAAAACTTCGGACCTGATCGATTTCAGGATGCGGAACATCGGGTTTGTGTTCCAGTCCTATAACCTGATCCCGGTTCTGACCGCAAAAGAAAATGTGGAGTTCATCATGAACCTTCAGAAGCGTCCCAAAAAGGAACGTGAAGAGCGGACCATGGAGATGCTGCAAGCAGTTGGACTTGGAGAGCGGGCAGACAGCAGGCCTGCCAAGCTTTCGGGCGGACAGCAACAGCGGGTTGCCGTTGCACGTGCACTGGCCTCCAAACCAAAGTTCATCCTTGCCGATGAACCCACTGCCAACCTGGATTCCAAGTCTACAGAAACCCTGCTGGACATCATGGAAGAACTCAACCGGGAAGAGAAGATCACCTTTATCTTTTCAACCCACGACAATCGGGTAGTAAAGAAGGCCAGGCGGGTGGTCACCATCGAAGATGGAAAAGTGATCAGCGACGAAAACAAATAACGAACAAATTAAATCAGCTGAATGTAACTATGCCTCAACGCATTATCATATCCTTGTTCCTTGTATATTCCCTGGCAGGGAATGCCCAGTCAGTGGCCTCCTTATCCGGCTACCTCAACGATATGCAAACCGTCTATCACCTTGACGAGACCGGATGGATATGGGAAAACCAGTTGCACAATCGTCTCAACCTCGACCTCTACCCTGCCGATTGGCTGAAGGTGACCCTGCAGGCCAGGACGCGTTTTATCCAGGGAAATACCTACGGGAAATTTCCGGGATATGCCAACATGTTCGGCAAAGATGCCGGCTGGCTTGATCTGACTGTTTCCACGGACGGCACCTATAACAATACCACCGGGTATGTATTCACCTCCATGCTTGATCGTGCCTATGCTGAATTTTCATTTGGCGATTTCGTAGGTGCCATCGGACGGCAACGCATCAACTGGGGACAGACGTTTGTATGGAATCCCAACGACATTTTCAATTCATATTCCTATTTTGATGTGGATTATCCGGAAAGGCCGGGCAGCGATGCCATCAGGTTGCAATATTATACCGGTATCGCCTCTAATATTGAACTGGTAGCAAAACTGGACAGCGCAGAGAAGGTCACGGCAGCGGGGT
>CAZPTO010000267.1:0-5442 GCA_964589155.1 uncultured Bacteroidaceae bacterium
GTCACCTGCTGGAAGAAAACCAGGTGTTCATTTCCACCGGACTGGGTGGTAAAAACAACAAACTTCGATATTTCCTGGTGCTGATTGCAAGGAACCGCCAGGAATTTAATGCGTTCCAGTTAAAGATCATCCAGGATGAATTTCCATATGTGATGCAACAGTATGATGCAGAGATCGAAGAATTTGATTCATCAGGCTACCTTGCAGCCTTCACACTGCTGCTCCCTATTCAGTTTGCTGTGAAGGAGGTGTTTTCTGAAGGGATCAATGCATGCAATCAATATGGGGATTTTCTCAGGGACAATTGCATCGTCACCAACGTGAAGCGACTCACATTCATAGAGGTTGAAGCATTTATTGAACAAAAGAATGCCACATGAATACTGTTTCCTGCCAATGATGCAGGAACGACCTGATGCTTTATAGCCTGTTGGTGAACGCTAAGGTCAGACGCTACTGTCGTCCAGATCCTCAAATTCTACATTCGTAAAATCCTTGGCGTCAGCAGTTACCTCTTCTTTCCCGGCGCTTTCTGTCTCCTCGGCCGGAACATCCTCCGGATCGATCATTTGCGGATTCGCTTCCCGGATGAATTCGATAACTTCGTTTAAACTGTTGGCAAATTTGTCAAAGTCCTCTTTGTACAGAAAAAGCTTGTGCTTTTCATAAAAGAATTTGCCATCCCTTCCAAAACGCTTCTTGCTCTCTGTGATCGTAAGATAATAATCATTACGCTTGGTAGCCTTTACATCGAAAAAATAAGTCCTCTTTCCGGCCCTTACAACATTCGAGTGAATTTCTTCCCTGGGCTTTCCACTTGCCATTCCATCTTTTTTTTCTGATCCTTCTTCGTTCATTTCTGATGATTTAGTTAGGGTTCTTCAGATTTTCAGTTGATGATTCCTATCCAAAAGTGTAAAATATTTTGTTAATATTCAAATTAATATCCAAATGATGCTTGATCTCCATGGCGAAAGATTCAGAAAATTAGTGTAAATTTGCACCATAATAATTTAAAAAAGAGGTTCTTTTCAAATGATCAGCAGAAGGCAAATCCGTATCAAAACGCTGCAGACGTTATATGCTTATTATAATTCCGAGGACAGACAGGTGTCTAAAGCAGAGAAGGAGCTGCTCTTCAATATCAACAAGGCCTATGACCTGTATCATTCCATCTTTGTCCTGTTGATTGAGATCGCAAATTATGCAGAATCACGTATCGACCTGGCCCGTAAAAAACTGGTACCCACAGATCAGGACCTGCATCCAAATACCCGCTTTATTGATTCCCGGCTGATTGAGCAGTTCAGAAATTGTGACCAATTGCTTCGTTATGTTGATGTTAAAAAGATTTCCTGGGTCAATTACCCTGAGCTCATCCGGGAATTGCATGCCGGCATTGCAGAAGACAAGCGCTTCAATGAATTCATGTCAGCCGAAAGTGTCTCATTCGCAGATGAGATCAGGCTTTTCAACCACCTGCTTACCGATATTATCTACCCCAATGAACACCTGGAACAGGTCCTGGAAGAGCAAAGTATTTACTGGACCGACGACCTGGAATATATGATCAGCATGGTGATCAAGACCTTAAAGAGGTTCAGGGAAGACGGCAGGCAAAAGAATCCGCTGCTACCGTTGTATAAACCAACAGAAGGGGCGGATACTCCTGAAGACAAGGATTTCGCGCTTAAGCTGTTGCGAAAATCCATTGCCAACAAAGAGGAGTATATTGGGTATATCAAGGGCAACACCAAAAACTGGGACCTGGACCGGATCGCTTTTATGGATATCCTGATCATGCAGATGGCTATTGCTGAATTCATCGGCTTTCCTTCCATTCCGACCAAAGTTACTATGAATGAATACCTGGAGGTTTCAAAAGTATACAGTACAAACAAAAGCAATGTTTTCATTAACGGGGTGCTGGATAAAGTGGCTATTCAGTTGAAGGAAAGCGGGAAGATCCGCAAATCAGGAAGAGGTCTTATTGGAGAATTTGATGATAGACCGCAGAAATAAATTATCTTTGCACTTCGAATGAGACAAATTGTCGCATACGGGATGCTTTTTTTGTTCCTTTTTGCCTGCAGTTGCGGGGATGGAAAGCAAGGTGCAAAAATGGCACAAGGTACTTTGAAGACACAAACCGAAGGGATGCCGGTGATCCGTTTTGATTCCCTGGTGAACGACCTGGGAACCCTCAGTGAGGGCGAACATCTGGTGGCCTGGTTTGAGTACACCAACAGAGGAACAGCCCCCCTGGTGATACAAGATATCAAAGCGGGATGTGGTTGTACTGTACCCCGCTGGGACAATGCCCCGCTGGCACCTGGCAGTTCCGGTTCGATCAGGGTCGTTTTTAATTCCAGCGGAAAAAGAGGCGCCCAGAACATCCGGATAACGGTGCGGTCGAATGCTGAAAACGACAGGGAAGAACTCTATCTGAAAGCAAAAGTTGAAAATAAACTTTAATTGAAATAAATATTTATTATGAATTCATTATTTGTATTGTTACAGAATGACGCAACTCCGGGGACGCCGGGTATGCAATCGCTGATCTTTTTAGTGCTGATCATCGTTGTCTTTTACTTTTTCATGATTCGTCCACAGGTGAAGAAGCAAAAGGAGATGACCAATTACAGGAATTCCCTGAAAAAAGGGGATAAGGTGCTTACCAGCGGAGGTTTGTACGGTAAGATCAACGATGTAAAGGACACAACAGTTACACTGGAGATCGCTGATAATATTGTCGTAAAAGTTGACAAAACAGCGATCGTAAAGGATGCATCCGATACGAATGCAGCTGCTAAGAAATAAACAGTAAACCTAAAACTCATAGGAGTTCACCTGTCATCGTGCAGGATGAACTCTTTTTTTTTAGTAATTTTATCTGCTGATGGCAACAGATGATCCCAGGACTACTTCCAGGTTTTCTGAACTCAGGAAAACAAAACACCTGGAATGGAAACGAAAGATGATGGTCTTCTCGTTCTTCCTGGCTATCTCCGTTATTATATGGCTGTTGAATGCCCTTAGCAAGAATTACACGACGGAGCTCAATTATCCCATATCTTACAGCAATTTTCCCGAGAACAAAATCCTGGTCAGTGATGTTCCTGACTACCTGGAGTTGAAAGTAAATGCCCATGGATACGCCATATTGAGCTACAAATTAACCAACCGGCCGATTCCTTTAAGCTTTCCATTGAACTCTTTTACCATGAACACCCTCTCAGGGGATACATCCAGGTTGTATATGCTGACACGCTATGCGAGGGAGCGGGTGGCCAGGCAACTTCCCAGTGAACTGCAACTCCTGGAGATCTCACCCGATTCACTGATCTTCCAGTTCGCCACTGAAGTCAGCCGGAGGATATCGGTGAGGCCTGTGATTGATTTCGAGCCTGGAAGGACCTTTACATTGAAGGACGGTGTGGAGATCACTCCCGACTCAGTGCTGGTCACCGGTCCTGACATTTATGTGGATACCATGCAGGTTGTGCCCTCGAAGGAACTCATATTAGGAAAGCTGGAAAAAAGCTATTCCGGGATGTTGCAGCTAAAAGGATTCCCGCGAATCAGGTATAGTACTGAACGGGTAGAATGCAACATTCAACTGGAGAAAATGACAGAAGTTCAGGTCATGGTGCCGATACAGATCAATGGACTGCCCGACTCATTGCGCATGCAGACTTTTCCCCAGGAGGTGCGTGTGACCGGTCGCATTGGTCTGAGTAAATACGAACGAATCGTTCCCGAGGCATTTTGGGCTGAGGTGGATTACAGTGATACATTCGAAAATAAAACACGCCTCCAGGTGCAGATCAAGACAAAACCCAATGCACTCAGCGGCGTCAGCTTTTATCCCCAGACCGTTGAATACCTTTTATCGGTAAAGTGATGTTGAAGATCGGGCTTACAGGAGGGATCGGAAGTGGCAAAACACTGGTGGCAAGTGTTTTCCGGGAACTTGGCGCACCTGTATACCAGGCCGATAAGGAGGCGCGCAGATTGATGGAAACAGATGAAGCAGTAAAACGAGGCGTGAAAGATCTTTTTGGTGAAACAGCATATGAAGACGGCGCACTGAATCGGGAATACCTGGCCGGCAAAGTGTTTTCCGACAATAACCTGCTTGAGGCGCTCAACAGTATCGTACATCCGGCTGTCAGAAAGGATTTTGATAAGTGGACACGTCAACATGCTACCATTCCATATGTGGTGGAGGAGGCAGCAATACTTTTTGAAACCGGGGGCAACGCAATGATGGATTTTACCGTTGTTGTTAAAGCAGAAGCATCCACGCGGATCAAAAGGGTGATGCAAAGGGACCGGGTAACAGAAGCAGAAGTGCGGCAGCGGATGGACCGGCAAATGAATGATCAGGAAAAAGAGCTGCTTGCAGATTTTGTGATTTACAATGAGATTGATAGCATGATTCTGCCACAAATTGTAGATTTGCACAATACATTTTTGAAATTAAAAAGTTAACAGATGGCAAAATTTGCTAAATGGGTGGGACTTGGATTAGGATGGGCTGTTGGAGGTCCCATTGGAGGGATCCTGGGTCTCGCGCTGGGTTCGATGTTTGATACGGGTTCTGCCCAGACACAGGCACAGGGAAGGATCTACCAGTCCTCCACACGAAGAGGCGATTATGCAGCTTCGCTGCTGGTGTTGGTAGCCGCAGTAATGAAAGCAGACGGCAGGGTGATGAAAAGTGAATTGGAATATGTTAAGAATTATTTCCATACGCGTTTTGGCCACGATACGGCACAGGAGGCCATCGTGATGCTTCGGGATATACTTAAACAACAGAGCCCGGTGCGGGAAGTGACCGCCCAACTGAACCAGCGGCTTGATTATTCATATCGCCTGGAAATGGTCCATTTTCTTTTTGGAATTGCCGCAGCTGATACCGGGGTGTCTGAATCTGAAAAGGAGCTGATCAGGAGGATCGCCGGATATATGAATATTACTGCATCAGACCTGGACAGTATCCAGGCGATGTTCATCAGCGCCACGGATGCATCCTATAAGATCCTCGAAATCGATTCAACTGCTTCAGACGATGAGGTGAAGAAAGCATACCGGAGAATGGCCATGAAGTACCATCCTGATAAAGTGAGCCACCTGGGCGATGATTTCAAAAAGGTGGCACAGGAAAAATTCAGGAAAGTGAAAGATGCTTACGATAGTATAAAAAAGGAACGGGGGATCGGTTGATCCTTACCTGTAATAAATGAATAGAATATGAATACGATCAATGTGAAAGACCTGATGTCGATTTCCGGCAAGGGTGGTTTGTTTCGTTTCCTGGCACAGGCGCGCAACGGAATTGTGGTTGAATCCCTTACAGATAAAAAACGCACCATCGCACCCCCCACGGCACGGGTTAGTGCACTGGAGGATATCTCCATCTATACGGAGACAGAAGAC
>CAZPTO010000268.1:0-5438 GCA_964589155.1 uncultured Bacteroidaceae bacterium
TTGGAACTACAACGATCCAAGTGTGTGCAAGTGATGGATAATTCGAAGTATGCTGCTCTTTTTCGATGGAGATCGTGGAGGAAAATGAGCTCACAGTATTGCTTGACGGTGTGCAACTGTCGGAGGGAGATTCCATTCAGCATTGTTCCGATACGGCAACTTATACACTGGTTGTCAATTCGGCAATTCCCTGGACCATTGCATCTGTGGGTGACTGGTTCACCGCGGAAAAGGCAGATGATGCACATGTGAAGATTGTTTTTTCCGAGAATATCACGGGATCGGAACGTAGTGGCAGTATTGCAGTCCGCGATACACAGGAGCATGAGGTCAGTTTGGTGGTTTATCAAACTGAGACGTGCACCACTATCGGGGTCGAAGTTGCTACTGCCCAATGGTTCAATGTATGGCCGAATCCCGCGAGGGACTTGGTAAGGATTCGCATCGATCAGGAGGTCAGGGTGGACGAGGAAGTCAGTATTGAGCTATGGACTGCTGACGGTAAATTGTTGCAGGAGCAAAAGCAGACTGATCCGGCTACAAACGTAATCGAATTGGATGTCTCTGCGGTATCCCCCGGGAGCTATTTGTTGCGGATCAGCGGGACCTCAAAACCTTCATTCAGCGTACCGTTGATAAAATATTGATAAATCGGTAATAACCCTTTTTTGAGGATGAACGAACCAATTGATATGATGAATCATCTCTGCACTATTGTTAAAGCAATTTAAGGCGGATCCGGCGTGTGAACATATATTGACGGGACGGGTCATAACATTGACAGGCAGTTTGTTTTGGAGGTCAATGTGTCTTAGATTTGTAATTGAAATAGAATGTTTAAATTTTTTTAATCATATAACCCACATCAAAATGAAAAAATTATATATTCTCATACTGGTAGCAGGAATGATGTTTGCGACCTCCGTGGAGGCTGATGCAGGCGGAAGAATCATGCGATTTTTTAATAATAACACGCCGAGTCAGGAACAGGCTGGAAATCACAATACAAATGGTGATGCAGTGGGTGCACCACTGGACGGCGGATTGCTTGCGATTCTTGCAGCAGCCGGCGGCGCCTATTTCGTAGCCAGGAGAAAAAAGAAAAAGCAGCAATAGGGTTAATTGCTCGTTTTGACCCGCAGGCATGCTGACCGCATGTCTCCGGAATAGTACATATCAACATTCTATTTGCACTGCAGGACCGACGTTGTCCTGCGGTGTTTTTTTTGACATTTGGGTAACTGCTTATGATGCATTGGATGGCCGTGAAGTTTTTTCGCCGGGGTGCAAAGTTTTTTATCCGAAAAGTGCACATATGATTGCATATTCCTGTGATCGGAGGGTGCACCTGCATTAAGGATTGCGTGGCTCACCTTTGTAAATGATGAAGATCAGAGAGACCGCCCCGGCGATCAGTATTCCGAATAAAATAAAAGTATGAAAACGGGTGTAGAAAGTCTGCCGGTCATTTACCCGCAGGTTTGTCCGGATCGCGCCATTGGCGCTTCCTGAGAGCTGATCGATTACGTTCCCCTTACTGTCGATAAATGCCGAAATGCCTTCGTTGGAGGATTTCACCAGGAATCGCCTGTTTTCCACCGCGCGGCATATCGCGAACCAGTTGAAATGCCTGTTGGCTTTCCGGTTTTTCATCCACCCTTCGTTGAGGATCAAAGCCAGGAAATCTGAACCGGAATGCTTTACCTCATCAGCCGTAAGGGAGCTGAAAGCACTGCCATAGCAAATCACAGGGCTGGTCCGGTATTTTCCTCCAGCGAACCCGAATGGTGCATAGGTATTTTCTCCCGGTGAAAAGTTGAGATCCTCCAGGTTTGGGATCACTGATACCAGCGGTGCAAAGATCTTATTTTCTGGAATTACCTCACTGATGGGTACCAATCGTTTCTTTATTTTCATGTCGGGCGGAACATCTGCCCTGATGTACAGTGCAGCGTTATACCTTTTGAAATAGTAGTCTTTCTTTTCATTGTACATGATGCGGGGATGGTAACTGCCCGGTCCCGGTGGCTCTACCACGTGTTCGACGATGGCTCCGCTGATGACCATGTCCCGGGGAGTTTGTAAAAGATCCCTGCGGATGATGGCAACCGTGTTGCTTTCCTCCAGGCTGTCCACGAATAAATCCCCGGTGAGCGCATTTTCAGGCCAGAAATAAATGTTGATGGGGGAGGTGGCAGGATCAATTGACAAATCTGAGGGACCTGCTTCCTGCAAGGACATTGAAAGATATGCTTCCTGCATTGACGTTGAAGAATCTACTTCCTGTATGGACTTTGAGGGGTCTGCTTCCTGCATGGACATTGAAGAATGTACTTCCTGTATGGACTTTGAATTTCGGAGGTAATGCTCCAGCAGCACCTCGGGTGTTACTTCGTATTTGTAATCATAGACATCCATGCTGGTGTGTATGGCTATGACATTGATGTCGGTGGCGGTAGTCTTCGCCGGGGAACGGTAACTGATGAGCGAGACCAGTACCGGGAGGGCAACTGACAGCGCGATGAGTGAGGTGGTAGTAATTCTTTTTCCGGCAGCAACTTTTGGTTCCCTGGCGGATTCCCCGTTCATTGCAAACAGGCGCATTGCTTGTGGAAGCAGGGGATATATCAAAAGGAAAAGGGCATAGTTCACCAGGAAGATCCAGGCGGTACCCCCGATGGTGCCGGTGATGCTGTACCACTGGATCATTCCAGGGTAAGCTGCAAGGACATGTCCCAGGTTGCCGTAAGACATGCCCAGGATGTTGAGGTCATGGAGTACTTCCATCATCAGCCAGGCGATGATAAATGCAAAAATGGGGGTATTGCGTCGTTTGCGTGCCGGGAACAGGAAAATGAATGCAACGAGGAAAGGCAGCATCATGGTGAGGGCTCGGAGCAATGCGACGACAATATGAGCAGGCGGATTAGCAGTCCTGATCCAGTAGGTAGTCACGTAAGCCGTAATAAAAACGAAAAGGAAAGAAAGGATGACCACCAGGACTTTTTCATCATAGGCGTATGATCGCTGATCGAACAGGATAAATACCGGGACAAATGCAAAAAATATGAAAAAAGCCGTAACATCAGATTGCCATGAAAGGACCAGGCTCACTGTGCTCAGGACAAATAGAATGAACAGTCCGATGGATTTTCGATTACCCGACTTGTTTTTTGTGCTTTGTTGCGTTTTTGATATGCTTTGCTGTGTGTCGTGCATGCCGTGAATATCCTTGTTTAATAAAGAATGAGCAAGATAATGATATTCTGCTTATGAGATTGACGGCGCTTAAGCGTTGCAGCTGATATTTAAAGTTAGAAATTGACATGCAGGAATTGACCGTATTACTCATTTAGTTTTCGACAATTATCTGTCGGTCAACATTTTTAACTGTGTGTTCACCCTCATCACCTGATGGATTTCGCGTGATGATTGAAGCTGCGTAATATGTTGAATTTCGGATGAATAAATATAAATGGGTGATGAATGATATTTCTAGTCGGATAAAACTCTTGTTATTGTTCATTAAAAGGTTTTTGACCAGCGTTCAGGGGAAGTGAAATTTTGCACCGGATATGGGATTGCTTGCCAAAGAAAACGAGTGTTTTTGTGGGTTCGGATTGCAGGTCTCGTAAGATTCAGAAAATCAATACTATAAACCCCATTTTCAAACTTTGACGGAACACTGATATTTCTGTTCCATTAGCACCTTAAAAGTCAGTAAATCAGTTAATAGCACGATGGGTTTTTCACTTTCTGAATTACCAATAAAAAGTGCCCTGTTTTTCTATTTGTCAAAAAGAATTAACCATTCATAAATAGTCAGGGTATAATAGGTTGAGAAACCTTTATAAATCGGTGTGTTCTGCGTATTTTTATAATTCCGCTCCCTGATATTTTTCGGGCATTGAAAATTTATTTTTCCAACGCACGAATTGAAGAGGGGGAATTAAACCAATTAAGATGTTGAAAGAACTTATCCGTTACAGCCCGCATACTTACGATAAACAAATCGCTATGAAATTGTATAGAAGTACCACCTGGATCAGGAAAAGCGCCCTGCTTTTCATGGGTTTATTATTCACAGGCATTGCATCATTTGCGCAACCGGACTGGAGTGTTAATCCGGGTGATTATTCCGATTTTACGGAAGTAAATGCTGTTATTTTCGTTGGTGGGACTTTTGATTCAACCGGGACACTGGGGGCGTTTATCAACGGCGAATGCAGGGGTGTGGTAACAGATGGCACGTATTGGTCAGCACTTGATACAAATATTTTCACCGTAAACGTATACAGTGATATTGGTAGCGGAGAGACGGTTCATTTTATGTTTTATGAAGATGCCTCAGGCATTACCTATGCGATCAATGAAACAGTCATTTCAGACCAGCAGAATACGCAGGGTGATCTTATTGATCCGCTGGATTTCACTACATACCTGGATACGGAAGCACCTACAGTAACTTCCTGTCCGGCAGATATCTCCGTAAACAACGATGCCACGATCTGCGGAGCCGTTGTGAGTTACACCGAACCTGTTTTCGAGGACAATGCCATGGGAACAGGGATCCCGGGTGAATTGATCACGGGACTGGCCACTGGTTCGGAGTTTCCTGTTGGAACCACAACTGTGAGGTACGAATATACCGATGAATCGAATAACGGACCTGCTGTTTGTGAGTTTGATGTCGTGGTCACGGATGCAGAGGCACCCGTTCCGGATGCAGCCACACTGGCAGATATCACTGCAGAATGTGAAATCACCTCACTCACCGCACCAACTGCAACAGATAATTGTGATGGATCTGTTGCAGGCACCCATGATGCTTCATTGCCAATCAACACCCAGGGCACAACTATTATTACATGGACCTTCACAGATGCTGCAGGTAATTCATCCACGCAGTCCCAAAATGTGGTCATAAATGATATTACTGATCCGGTTCCGGATGTTGATCCCCTACCAGATGTTACTGCGGATTGCGAAGTAACCAGCCTGACTGCACCAACGGCAAGCGATAATTGTGCGGGAACAGTAACTGTTACAAATGATGCGACATTGCCCATTACAGCCCAGGGCACTACAGTGGTGACATGGACCTACGATGACGGAAACGGGAATACTGTTCAGCAAACACAGAATGTGATCATCAATGATACTGAGGATCCGGTGCCGGATGTCACTCCATTGCCTGATATCACAGGCCAGTGCGAGGTAACGGAGTTGACCGCTCCAACTGCCACGGACAACTGTGCAGGAACAATTGAAGGTACACATGATGCGACTTTACCCATTACTGATCAGGGCACCACGCTGGTTACATGGACCTATGACGATGGAAATGGCAATGTAGTTACCCAGCAACAGGATGTGGTGATAGATGATACAACAGACCCTGCGATCACCGCTCCTGCGGATGTTACAGTGGATGCAGA
>CAZPTO010000269.1:0-5422 GCA_964589155.1 uncultured Bacteroidaceae bacterium
AGGTAACAACCAGGGGTGGAAATCTGGAGGTTAGTTTTAGTTATGATCGCGGTAATCAGCTGGTTAACGGCATCTATCTCACCGGACCGGTGACGGAAGTATTTAATGGAGAGGTTGATATTTAGCAGAGCATAAAACGCCTGCTATTCAGAGAAATGCAATTTTAAATGTTCGCGTCAAGCATCTGTATGCGTCAAGCATCTGTATGCGTCAAGCATCTGCATGCGTCAAGCACTGCATGCGTCAAGCATCTTTTTGCTGCAGTCGCTCCGCGAAACTAAGGATACGGTCGAAATCAATCTCAGGCATTACTTCGAGCCGTTCCTTTTTCCGGGTCATGATCTTTTGCATCAAATTCATCTTCTTGAAGTTGAGTTCACCTCCGAAATAACTCTTTGCAAGTGCATGCTCCAGCAGTGGATCCGGAAATACTGTTTTGAGCAGTTCATCCTCATTTTCACCGGGGTCCACACAGCAGATAAACAGGCCAACCTCCACCTTCAGCAGTTGCTTCAGATTGTCCTCACAAAACTTACGAACAGCACGCTGGATCATTCCTTCGTGAATCGATCCGCCAATAATCACAGTGCCATACTCCTCAAAATTGATCTTGCGCCTCCTGGAGATTCTATACATATCGACACCTTCACCGAGATCTTCTTTAAGCCTGCTTGCACATTGTTCAGTGCATCCCAAGGTTGTTGAATATGCAATTAATGTCTTCATATATTATCTCCCTGAATGTTCAAATATAGAAATCTCTGGTCATCTTCCATAATTATATAACTTTTTCCCTATAATCATCGTGGTCGGAACGCCCGGGCAACAAATTATGTGAATAATGCGTATGACAGGTGTAAATATTTTTTCTATTTTTACCCATGTATTAGAAAACGATCAACTTATGGCACGAAAACAAGAAGGTCCTCCCCGCAAGTTTCCAATTATAAATGAAGGGGCAAAGCGGAAACGGGCGCAAAAGAAATATCAGCTTCCGGTGATTGGACACTTTGCGGACCGGAGTGTAGAGTTTAAGAATATCCTTGAGGCGGAGCGTATAACAGGCATTAATTATACAATGATCTTTGAAGCATGCATTGGCAAGATCTATAAAGCCCGGGATGTGCATTGGGAATATAAAAAAGGGAATCATTACATCAAATACAAGGCCTTCTATATCAATGCACAGGAATCATATACACGGAGGACCGGTTTCAACGGATAACGACAGCTGAAAGAGATTACAAAAAAGCCATCCTGCAAAGGGTGGCTTTTTTGTTCACCCGGGCCACCTGTCACTCATGCGTGATTTTTTGTTCTATTTAAAGAAATGTAATTAAATTTGGATCTGCCGAATTTAAATTGATCATGCAAGCATTCTCAGACAAGGTAGTATTCATCACCGGATCCAGCAAAGGAATTGGCCGGGCCATTGCAGAAGAGTTTCTGAACACTGGTGCCAGGGTCGTTTTGAACGGGCGCAATCGGGAGGTCCTGGAAACAACAGCAAAGGAACTTACTGGTCCCGGCCGCGAGCTGCTGCAGATTGCTGCAGATGTGTCAGCGCCGGAAGCTTTCAGTGATGCCTTGGACCAGATCATCGACCGGTTCGGCAGGCTGGACATCCTGGTATTGAATGCGGGACTCAGCTCATATGGCGCGGTGGAAAAAACAAGTAACCTATCGCTGGAACAGGTAATGCAGGTCAATACATTCGGTCCCTTCAATGGTGCCCGGATTGCACTTCCGCATATTATTGCCTCCCGGGGCAGTATCGTATTTATATCATCGCTGGCAGGATTGCATGGCATCCCCTATTCATCTGTTTACAGCATGAGCAAAATGGCGCTAACCGCGCTGGCGCAATCGCTTAAAACGGAACTTACCGGCAAAGGGGTGCACATTGGCATCGCATATGTTGGGTTCACCCGGAATGATCCCGGCAAGACTGCAGTTGCTCCGGATGGCACGATTAAGCCATTACAGGACAGGCCGGGATGGGTGCAGCAATCACCCCAAAAAGTTGCGCGTCTGATTGTGAGCGGCATTCGCCGGCGCCGTTTCAGGATGACTCTTTCAGGAATGGGAAAACTGATGGCCATTTTCAGCAGGTACTTTCCACGGCTGTTCCAGTTCGCAATGCGGGGAATGCTGAAGTCTGCGCAAAAGCTTACTGCTGAATGATTTTCGCACACGAATTTTAATTATGCTGAAGGCAGTTCCCCCTGGTCTTCCTGGTTGAATTTGCTACAAATTAAAAACGGGACAGCAGGTGGATTATCATTGCACTGCTGTCCCGTAAATTGAATGTCCAACCCGCCGGTTTATGCGTTGTAGGTTGAAGAGGCTGTATCCCCTCCCCTGCCGGTCCAGTTGGTATGAAAGAACTCCCCGCGGGGTTTGTCGAGTCTTTCATAAGTATGGGCGCCGAAGTAGTCGCGTTGGGCCTGCAGCATATTTGCGGGCAACCTTTCGGTACGGTAGCCATCAAAATAACTCAGCGCCGAGGTGAATGCGGGAACAGGGATTCCGTTTTCAAGCGCAACTGCACATACCTTGCGCCAGCCCTCCTGCGAAGATTCAACTTTCTCTTTGAAAAAGTTATTCAGCAGGAGATTGGATAGTTCATTGTCGGCATCGAAAGCTGCTTTGATATCACCCAGGAAAGCAGAGCGAATGATACATCCTCCACGCCACATCAAAGCGATCTCGCCATAATTCAGGTTCCAGTTATATTCACTGGCCGCCTCTTTCAGGAGTGTAAAGCCCTGCGCATAAGAGACAATCTTTGATGCAAAGAGGGCCTGCCTGATATATTCTATGAACCGGGACTTGTCGCCTGTGAATTTGATTTCCGGTCCGGAAAGCACCTTCGAAGCTTTCGTACGTTCATCCTTCAGTGCAGAAAGGCAGCGTGCAAATACCGACTCCCCGATCAACGTCAGGGGAATCCCCAGGTCCAGGGCAGAGATCCCGGTCCATTTACCTGTTCCCTTTTGCCCGGCAGTATCCAGGATTTTTTCCAGCAGCGGATCACCTTCTTCATCCCTGTACCCGAGGATATCACGCGTGATCTCGATCAGGTAGGAATCCAGCTCTCCCGTATTCCACTCCTTGAATACCTCGTGCATTTCGTCGGCATCCATTCCCAACAGGTTTTTCATCAGGAAATAGGCCTCGCTGATCAATTGCATATCTCCATATTCGATGCCATTATGTACCATTTTCACAAAATGTCCTGCACCATCGCTTCCTACCCAGTCACAGCAGGGCGTACCATCTTCCACTTTGGCAGAAATAGACTGGAAGATCTCTTTAACATGGGGCCAGGCCGCATCTGAACCTCCAGGCATGATCGATGGTCCGTTCAGCGCACCTTCCTCGCCTCCTGATACGCCTGTGCCAATGAAGAGCAATCCCTTCTCTTCGACGTATTTTGTCCGGCGAATAGTATCAGGATAGTGTGAATTTCCTCCATCAATAATGATATCCCCTTCCTCCAGGTGCGGGAGCACCATTTCGATGAAATCATCCACAGGCTTCCCTGCTTTTACAAGCAGCATTACTTTACGCGGACGTTCCAGCGCAGCAACAAATTCCTCCACGGATTTTGCACCGATAAAATTCTTATCCCTGCCCCTGCCGTTTACGAATTTGTCCACTTTTTCAACGGTCCGGTTATACACGGCTACCGTGTATCCGTTGCGTTCCATATTCAATACCAGGTTTTCACCCATAACTGCGAGGCCAATCAGGCCAATGTCTGCTTTCTCTTTCATCTGTTTTGTTATTTTACTATTTGTAAGTTTTAAATTATTATTCATTAACCTTATTGTTGTATTCATGACCCCGCGGGTCCGGAATCCTCTATTGACTCTCCTTGCGGCGTTGGTAAAGTTGCACCGGCAGGTTAAAAACAACTATCGCCGATGACACCAAACCTGAGGCCTTCAAAGATCTCCCTGTATTTTCCGTCATCATTATATACACGTACATTGTAAGCCGAAGGTTCGCGCCGGACCCCATAATCACCTCTCAACTTTTCAAACTGGTCCATATGGTCCATAAATCGCTCATGATCCGCACTTACATCATATGTCATTTTGTATGTCTCACGTATGATGTCCATGATCCCTGATGCGCCTCCATCTACAAACATTTCCGGCTCCGCCGGAGGAGGAACATCTGCAGGCTCCCAATGATCCTCGCCCAGGTTGAAAAATTTGCTTACGGCCCGGACACTCATAGCAGTGCCATTGGCCTTTCCATCTGTAGAGTATCCTGCAATATGCGGGGTTGCGATGCTCAGCATTGAGAGCAATTCCCTGTCTACTGCAGGTTCATTCTTAAAGACATCCAGTATGGCGTCTGATACTTTGTCCTTTCTAATGGCCATTTTCAGTGCTGCTTCATCCACCACTTCACCACGGCTGGTATTGATAAACACTGCCCCCTCCCTCATTGATGAAAAGAAATCATTTCCAGCAAGATTCCGTGTTGGATATTTCCCTCCGTCAGACAATGGAACATGTACGGTGAGGATATCAGCTTCTCCAAGCAAAGCTTCCAATGAGGTGAAAGCGGCATCACCCTCTTTATCTGCACGTGGCGGGTCATTCAGCAATACATTGTATCCCAGTATTGATGCTGCACGCGCAACCTTTGATCCTACATTACCCACCCCGATGATGCCCAGGGTGTGCCGGGCAGGGTCTGTTCCCTGCAGGCCTTGCAGGTACAGTAACACGGACACAATGTATTGTTCCACGGAACCGGAATTGCACCCCGGGGCATTGGTCCACCGGATCCCTGCCGCATCGCACCAGGCAGTGTCAATATGGTCATAACCGATCGTAGCTGTGGCAATGAATTTTACAGCAGTTCCTTCAAGGAGTGCGCGGTTGCATTTGGTGCGGGTTCGTACGATAAGCGCATCCGCATCCCTGACCTCCTCCGGACCGATCTGATCGCCCGGCAGGTACACCACCTCAGCTTTCTCTTCAAAAGCACCTTTTACAAATGGGATCTTATGATCGATTACTATTTTCATTTCTACTAGTTCTCAAATTTATCCCTGGTAGACCAGAGTCCTGTTGCCGGGTTCGAGATAAAAAAGATCCTTTCACCTCCGGGCAGGTCATTGTATCCATCCTTCAGTTGACCGGGATCATAGCGCTTAAGCATCAGGTCGAGGTCGGCATATAAGTAATTCACTGACTATATCTCGCTCCTTGTGAGGTTGCCCGGGCAATAAGTTACTGAGAAACGGTCCTCGGTAGAACCATGGATCAGGTGTGCAGCTGCACTCAGGTTGCCCCGGAGGTCCTCATTATTCGCCACAAAATCAAGTATCTCCGGGGTCGTCCTGTAACCGTATTTCCGGATCAGACGGTCAATCTCCCGGTCTTCTCCGAATTCCTTA
>CAZPTO010000270.1:0-5401 GCA_964589155.1 uncultured Bacteroidaceae bacterium
CTGCGGAGTAGCCTGTTGTCCGGCTGATGCCGTCGAAGAGATTAAATCACTCTCTGTATATATCTCCCATGTCCGGGGAGGAGAGGGGTGCGTACGTGACATTATTGAGCAGGTGCTCAGGTTACACGGCAGGTGGATGGACGGTGAAGCATTTACCTGGTAAACAAACAATATGAAGAAGATCATAGAGCTCATACGGCTGCCCAATCTCCTGATCATAGCTTTCACACAGTATGCAATGCGTTACCTGATCATGGAGCCATTGCTGCCTTCCGCCAGCTTTTCACTTCAATTCAGTAATCTGCATTTCTTTTTGCTTGTAATGTCCACGCTCTTTATTGCTGCAGCAGGCTATATCATCAATGATTATTTTGATACACGCACGGACAGGATCAATAAACCGGACAAAGTGGTAGTAGGTGTTTCGGTCGACAGGAGGACCGCCATGACGCTGCATACCATTTTCAATGTCATCGGTGTGTGCATCGGGATCTACCTGAGTATACATATCGGGATCATTTCAATGGCTTTCATCTTCTTCCTTGCTGCCGGATTACTTTGGTTCTATTCTACCAATTATAAACGCCAGCTCCTCATAGGGAACCTAACAGTCGCATTTCTTACTGCCATGGTTCCGCTCATTGTTGTTTTGTTTGAAATACCCATGCTGAACAAGGAATACGGTACCATCATGCTGCAGTACAACAGTAGCTTTAACTATATTTTTATATGGGTGGCCGGTTTCAGCATCTTTGCATTCCTGACTACGCTGATCAGGGAGATCATCAAAGATACGGAGGATTTCGAAGGAGATGCGGCCTATGGCATGAAAACGCTGCCCATCGTCGCAGGTATTTCGCTCACCAAGACCATACTCAGTTTGCTGATTACCGGAACGGTGTTTCTGCTGATCTTTATCCTGGTAAAATTCATAATATTTTCAGGGGAACGGACCGACTATATCTCCCTGGCCTACTTTGCTGCATTTTTAATCATACCTTTTTTTGTTCTGCTTACATTGATCCTTATTGCCAGGGAAAAAGCTGATTATCACAGGGCCAGCTTATTGATCAAAATAATTATGCTTTTTGGTGTGATGTATTCATTTGTAGTGTATTATCTGATAAAGTTCTGGATGTAAATGCTGTTCGAAAAGATCAAAAAATATACACTGATCCTGGCATCCGGTTCACCGCGAAGACAGGAACTGCTGAGGTCTGCCGGGTTTAATTTTCTATTGTACAATGACCTGGAAGTGGAGGAAACCTTCCCGGAAGAGATGTCAGGAGAGGAGATTCCCGTATACCTGGCGAATAAAAAATCTGAAGCTTACAGCGTCGCGCTGAATGACCATGATATCCTGATCACGGCAGACACCATTGTCTGCCAGGGCAATCGTGTGCTTGAGAAGCCGCTGAATGAAGAAGAGGCCAGGGCATCACTGAAGTTGGTCTCCGGTAATAGCCACTTTGTTTATACCGGTGTATGCCTCAGGTCACCAGCAAAACGTTCCTCGTTTGTTGCAAGAACCGAAGTCAGGTTTGGACCTCTTTCTGAAGAAGAGATAAATTATTATATTCGACAGTATCAACCATACGATAAAGCCGGGGCCTACGGAATCCAGGAATGGATCGGGTACATTGGCGTGGAGGAGATCAGGGGCAGCTATTTTAATGTAATGGGATTGCCCGTTCATCTCCTGTACAGGGAATTGGAAACATTTATTAAATAATTTCACCTTAATGATGAGACAGATGAAGCACTTTTTGCTCAGTATGATGATCCTGACCCTTCCGTTCACGGCAAGGGCCGACGAAGGAATGTGGTTGCTTTCCATGCTGGAAGGATATACCATAGAGGATATGCAGTCAAAGGGATTCAGGCTGACAGCAGATGACATTTACAGTGTTAACCAGGCATGCCTGAAGGATGCAGTGGTTATATTTGGTGGCGGATGTACAGGACAAATGATCTCCCCCGACGGACTGCTGCTTACCAATCATCACTGTGGGTATGGTAATATTCAGCGGCTTTCTTCCGTGGAGAACGACTACCTTACCGACGGGTTCTGGGCTATGAGCCGGGAAGAGGAGCTTCCGAATGCCGGTCTTTCCGTGCGTTATCTAAGATACATGGAAGATGTTACAGAGCGTGTACTGGCAGGAACTGAAGCGGCCGCTACCGAGAATGAGAAGAATGCGATTGTAGCTTCAAATATTGGAGCCATCACTGCGGAAGCCAGTGAGGAAGGTACCTACGAACCCCTCGTCCGGGCAATGTTCTATGGAAATCAGTTTTTCCTGTTCGTCTACGAGCGGTTCAATGATGTACGACTGGTGGGTGCACCCCCAGGCTCTATCGGGAATTTTGGAGAAGATAATGATAACTGGATGTGGCCCAGGCATACTGGTGACTTTTCAGTATTCAGGGTGTATGCGAATGAAGAAAATGAGCCGGCACCGTACAGCCCCGATAATGTTCCCTATACCCCGCGGGGATTCTTTGAGATTTCGATGGACGGAATTGAAAAGGGCGATTTTACCATGATCCTTGGATATCCGGGTTCCACCCAGCAATTCCTCTATTCCCGGGCCCTTCATTTCCTGGAGGAGACCAGCATGCCTATGCGTGTCGACCTGAGGACACAACGGATGAAAATCATGGACAAGTACATGGAACAATCGGACGAGGTAAGGATCATGTATGCATCAAAATACCGCGGTGTTACCAATGCCTGGAAGAAATGGCAGGGAGCAATGAAGGGACTTGAGCGTCTGAATGCTGTTGAAAAGAAGCTGGCATTTGAAGAGGAATTCAGTTCATGGGTACTGGGTTCAGAGCAACGCATGGAAAAATACGGAACACTGCTCCAGGAGTTCGACGAGATCTACTCAGAGACAGAAGAACTGGAGGTGATCGATGACCTGATGGGAGAGGCGGTTTTCGCTGTTGAACTGCTTGGCATAGCTTCACGAATACAGGGTGCTGTATTTGACAGCGTGGATGCAGAGCTGATCCGTGCCCGTTTAGATGGTTATTATAAGGACATTTATATACCTATCGACAGGGAGATGTTCGGAGCCATGATGAAAAACTATTATCAGAAAAGTGCTGCATCTTATCACCCGCCCTTTTTTGAAATTGTAGAAGGAAAGTATAAAGGTGACTTTATGGCGTATGCAGAATGGGTGTATGAAAAATCCATTTTTCGGTCCCCGGAATCCGTGGTAGAATTCCTGGAGCGCTATGAAAAGAAACCTGGCAGGGCGATAAAAAAACTTGACAAAGATCCCATTATCATGGCACTGGATCAGTTCCGCCTGATCTATGGCTCGGAAGTCAGGCCATCATTGATGGTCTTCAGGGAGAATTTGAATGATCTTTACAAGCGATGGGTGCAGGCGCATTTTGAGATGCAGCCGGAGGTGATACATTATCCGGATGCAAACTTCACCATGCGACTTACCTACGGGCAGGTAGAAGGATATTCTCCGGAAGATGCAGTTCAATATGAATATAATACCACCCTGAGCGGTGTGATTGAGAAGAGTAAACTCGATCAACCGGATTATATCATCCCTGGTAAGCTGAAGGAATTGTACGAAACAAAGGATTTCGGACCTTATGGAGTAAATGATACCATGCCTGTTTGTTTTACGGCTTCCAATCATACCTCCGGGGGAAACTCCGGCAGCCCGGTATTGGATGCCGATGGCAGGCTGATCGGGATCAATTTCGACAGGAACTGGCACGGCACCATGAGTGACGAGATGTACGATCCGGAAATGTGCCGCAATATCGCTGTGGATATCCGGTATGTACTCTTTATTATCGACAAGTTCGCGGGTGCAGGATACCTGCTGGATGAAATGGTGCTCGTAGATTTACGGGACTAATCAGTCAATCATGAAATAGTTGTCGAATGCCTCCTGGAAATTCATTTTTCTTTTGGTATTCAAGATAATTCTGTTACTTTCGTAACACGATAAAAATAAACGTGTCACGATATTGTTCGCTTGATTTTGAATACGGCATATGCACGTTAAAGCCGATCATCATCATGAACTGGTGACACAAGAGTGTTACGGTCATGCCAGTACAACCTAAATAAACCGAACCAGCACTATGAAAAAAACGATGTACCCGCTCCAACTTTTTATATCCCTCGCAATCACAGCAATGACGCCGGGCACCTATGCCGCTGAGCCCTCCGATACCATCAATATTGATGAAGTGGTGGTATCCGGCAACCGGATCGAGGTAGGACGCAACAATACACCATTGTCCATATCCGTAATCAGCAATGACGAGATCAGGAGCCAGGAAGAGGCAAACATTCTGCCTGTGGTTGCGAAAACCACACCCAGCCTGTTTGTCAGTGAAATTGGAGTTGCCGGGTATGCATTAGGGAACGGGACTTCGGGCCAGATCACCATACGCGGTGTTGGAGGCAGCCCGAATGCCAGGGTCATGATGCTGGTGGATGGTCAGCCCCAGTACATGGGTGTGTTTGGCCACCCATTGCCCAATTTTCACATGGCATCCAACGTGGAGCGTGTTGAGGTGGTTCGGGGACCTGCTTCCCTGTTGTACGGATCCAATGCGATGGGGGGAGTGATCAATGTTATCACAAAAAAGCAAAAAGATAAAGGATTACACGCCAGTGGTCATGCAGCATATGGATCTTTCAATACCCTGAAGACCGGGGCTTCAGCTGGATATGCCGGGAATAATTTTTATGCCGGTGTAAGTTTAAACCACAACCAGACCGATGGTCACAGGGACACTTCAGCTTTCGATATTACCAACGTGCATGCATATGCAGGTCTCAACATCAACCGCAACTGGTCGGCAAAGACCGGTTTTACATGGGCAGGGTACTCTTTTGAGGATCCGGGCCAGTTGGACCTTGCTTCCTCTGTGGCTTTCCTGGGCGATATCACACGCCAGATGGTCACGTTGGCTGTAAAGAATAATTACGAAAATACACAGGGTGGAATCTACGCGTTTTATAATGCGGGCGATCACAAGTTCTCTGACGGATGGGTATCAGAGGATGTGAACATGGGAATCAACCTCTACCAATCCATGGATACATGGAAAGGGGGAACCATCACTGCAGGAGTGGACCTGAAGAATTACGGTGGAAAAGGGTCTTTCGGATTTTTTGCCGATACATTCATTACTGTCAATGAATCCGCTGGTTACATGCTGGCTGAGCAGAACCTGCTCGGGATGCTCAGTATCTCTGCGGGAGCGCGGTACGAGAATCATTCCGGTTTTGGAGGAGAATGGGTACCCCAGCTTGGCCTTACATTGGAACCTTTGCGGGGAACAACCTTGAAGGCGCTGGCATCCAAAGGATTCAGAAGTCCAACCATGATGGAGATGTACCTGTTTG
>CAZPTO010000271.1:0-5369 GCA_964589155.1 uncultured Bacteroidaceae bacterium
CTCCTTTTGCCCATCTCTGAACTTTGTTCGAAGAATGAATTTACGAATAGTTTTTCAAATGCTTAAAGCCTGATCAGTATAAGTTGTGACAAAGCAATTACATATACCGCCTGTTAGGTGTTTGTTGCCTATGCATTTAAATTTGATTCCATATCTATCATTTTATGAAGAATTCTAATAATTTCCACTACATTTTCTTCTGAAATTCTGTAAAATATGACATGAGATTTTATTGACGATGACCTATAACCTTCTTTAATATTATCTCTGGATTTTTCACTATGAAGATCCTGAGCAATTAATTCAATTTCATTTATAAGAATTTTATAATAGACATCAGCTTGCTTGGCTGACCATTTAATAAAAGTATAATGCCATATTTCATCCAAATCCTGGAGGGCTCTCTTACTAATCCTATATTTTAAACTCATAAATATTTATGGTGTAAGGCTTTAAGATGCTTTTCCGGATCAAAGTTTTCTATAAGTTCACTATCTTCACCTTCATCTAATGCTTGCTTGAGAATTTTAAACTTATTCTCTTCTACTTCAAGTAATCTCAATGCTGTTCTAACAACTTCAGATGCAGAATTATATCTCCCAGTTGAAATTTCTCTCTGAATAAAATCTTCAAAATGATCACCAAGTGATATTGAGGTATTTTTTCCCATAATTTTAAACTTTTCCCAAAGTTACCAAAAATTGGTAATCATTGAAAGATATTTCTAATAAAATAGAGTCTTTTTGGAACAGCAACAACACCCACCGTTCGACGATATGTGGAGTACTCGTCCCCGACGATAGGAGGGGTTGGCGCAGCTTTTGCCCATCATATAGCCTGGTCAAAACCTGAATTTACAGAAAGTTCTTCGAAAAGTTGTAGTTTAGTATGCAAAATTCTGTGCCAAAGAGCATTACATATATCGTTTGTTAGCGTACGTTCTTTAAACGTATCCTATATGCCTAATTGAATTCCAAATCTGATTATTCTGGCTGGATAGGATCTTATTTCTTCTTCTCGAATCCAACTGAAATTTGAAAAATTAGTTTCAAGTTCAGGATCTAATCCTGTATAATTGGTAAATGTAAATGGTCGTTGAGCACTCACATTTAACTTTAGGCTATTTATATGCAGTCTTTTACAGATACTTGAATTTAATGCATATCCAACTCCCAAATGGTTTAATCTGATGAAATCTCCTGGTTCAACATATAAGTCGGAACCTAAATTATTTGCTGGATGCCACAAATAAGCCCGATGGAGCATATCTTCATTATTGTCACCCGGTTTTCGCCAGCGATTTAAAGTGTTATTGTTTTGATTGTTTTGATTGCTGAGGCTTTCTGAGTCCATATAAATCCTGTTAATGATATCAAAACCCGCACGAAATAAGAAATTTATGGAAAATGAAATATTTTGAACTCGAAAGATTGCACCAAAACCTCCATTTACTTTTGGATAGGAGTTGCCAAGAAGGGTAACATCATTTTCGTCAATTATCCCATCAAAGTTTGAATCATAGTATTTTGTGTCGCCACCTGTAAAACTATAAAGTCCCTTATATGATATTTGTTTCGGTTGTCCATTATCATCATATATAATACTTCCCGCTTCATCTCTGGCAATAGCATCTTCATCAGTAGTGTATACACCAAGGTGCCTCAATCCATATATTAATCCCGGTGCATTTCCTTCTTCAGGATTAGTGCTATACATTCCATTTGCAAGCAGGCTATTTCCAAGGATGGTATTTTCCGGTAAATCTCTGAAGGAATATTTGTTATGAGCGATATTTAAATTAATAACCCATGCTAAGTCTTTATTGCTTATAATGTTATAGTTGAGATGTGTTTCAAGTCCGCTAATACGGGTACTAAATTCATTTCTGTAAAAATTCATTTCCGACATAGATCTTTGAAAATAATCTGTTTCAATGGTTAAGTTATCATTGATCAGATTTAGCGACAGGCCTATGTTAGCGGATATTATTTCTTTGTCTGCGGAATAAGCTTGAGGGGCATAGGAAAATGCAGAGTTGTAATTAAAATCTGAAAAACTATACCCGGCACGTAAAGTGATTTTACCCGTTGAGATATGCTCTTTCAGGAATGGTTCTCCGGTTACTTCCCACCCCATTAATACACCATAGTGTGAATTCCAATCCCTGTCATTGCTGTTTTTTGAGAATGAATCAAGTATTGTACTGAAATTTAAGAAATACCTTTCTTTGAACGTATAGTTAATTGATAATGCTGCTGAATGTTTTGTATGATTTGGGATATAAATTCCATGACTGAATATATTCCCGATCCTGATCCCTGAGTAGCTTCGCAATTCTGAAATCCATATTAAACTACCAGACAAATCATTTAATTCTTTATTCAGGAATGGAGCATTGAACAACAATTGAGTTTCAGAACGGTAATTATTTATCTTGAAGTCCAGATTATAATTATTTATTTTTTGATCATAAGATATGTCAGAGGTTATGGCTGCATTCGGTACTATCGAGTTCGAATTGGTAGAGATATTGTTGAATGTTAATAGCTGCCTGAATTGAAACCAGTTTTTTGTATTGTAATTCAGAAAAATGGTTGAATATATTTCATCCAGATTCGTTTTGGAGTCACCCAAATGAGATACGGCAATAGGATTATAGTAATATTCCGCTGCTCCCTGGTAGTTTAGTAAAGGCAGATAATAATCACCGGTTAATACGCCCTCCGGGGTATATTCCCATATACTCATGTTGGGTGATTTTATGAACGCCATTTCAAGGATATTCCTGTTATTTCCGGACTCATCTTTTAATATGTAATTACCGTCATATGCATTGCTTATATAAAATAAGTTCATACCCAAGGTTAATCTGTTCGAAATATTGATATTTATCTTCGACCTGTTGCTAAAGCTTTTATATCCAGTATTGATCAATTGTCCTGTTTGGTTCTTATAATCAACTGAAGAGAAATAACTTATATTTTTGTTTTTTCCATGGAGACTCAAATAATGATCAGACGAATATCCATTTTGAGTTACAGCCGCTAACCAATCAGTATTTGCAGAATAATTGTAAAAATCATCCCAATCACGGTCATGTGCAATTGCTTGCGGAATTTCAAATATTCCAGGCGCATTATGATATTCTTCTAACTGCAACATTGTATATTCTTCACCGTTTAACATTGAAGGGTATTCAGGTTTAAAATGGATACCATAGTTGTATGCATAATCAACTTGAAGTTTTTTGGGTCCTCCGTTTTTAGTTTGAATGACGATTGCGCCATCAACACCTTCAGTTCCATATAAAACGGTTGAATAAGGATTTTTAATTATTTTAATTGATTGTATATCATTTAGTTCTACAGGAATTAAGGGATTTATATCCTCGCTGTAGGTATTATAATAATTAAAAAAATTTTCCGATTTATTATGAGGAATTCCGTCGATGATAATCAGAGGTTGATTGTTTCCTGTAACATTTAATCCCTGAATAATTATTTGTGCGTCTTTTCCAGGTTCTCCGGAAGGGCTGATAACATTAACTCCCGGATATTTACCTTGTAAATATTCAGAAACTGATAATCCTATATTCAGAGCTGGTTCTGTTATATTAGTTTTAATTGCTGACTCATTGATAATAGTATAAATTGAGATAATCTCAGGATTATTTGTTGAATCAGGGATCCCTGGATGCATCTCTTCAGAATCCTGTCCGGTTAATTTTATAAAAGTGATCAGAATAAAAATAGTCGAAAATAGGGCTTTATCTATATGCATTCTATTTCTATTTATTTGAAGCTAAGTAGGTTGTTGTTTTCTGAATGTACGCTAATGTTTCGGCGGCATGAGTAGTATGAGCCCCCGACGATAGGAGGGGTTGGCGCTACTTTTGCCAATCGTTGAACTTTGTTACAAAATGAATTTACGAATAGTTTTTCAAATGGTTTAGGCCCAGTAAGCAATAGTTGTGACAAAGCATATTACTTATATCGTTTGTTAGAGAACGCAGGCTGCAGTTGGATTGAATAATCGGAGTAAAATTAATTTATTTCCTTTTTTATGTAATTTTCTTTTGGAATATTGCATTTAACCTTCAATATATTTCCAGTCCTTAATTGGTTCAAATTTCTTATAAGCTTGCTCTACCGATGGATGTTCCAATACCGATTCAACTGTCACTTCTGGAATCTCCTTTTCAACCAAGCCGTTTTTCACAAAAATAAAATTGAACCCTAAATCGTTTGCTCCAACTAATCTATATCCTTTTTTAAATGCCAGTTTTGTCATTGCTATTGGAGAAGCTCCGTGATAAACTGGATGTTTTCCAGGAAATGAATAATTTGCATCATATGGCACAACTATGTTATTCATTCCGAATTCATTATGAGTTTCAATAATGACAACCTGAGGATCTATTGCTGTAATTGCATCCCAGATCCAATAATCATTCCCATCAATATCAATCGATAACAAACCAATTTCACCATTATATCCAGAACTTTGAATCAGTTCGTTAATATTTTCTCTGGTTACTTTTGCACAAATAAATTTTGGTTTATAATGCCATGGATGAGGGTATTTGGAGAAAAACTTTCTTCCTCGTTTGACACTTTTAATATTCCCATCAATAAAAAGTCCGTGCCAACCAAAATTAAAATAAAGATTAGCAGAATTACTGTTAACTCCATCGTCTGATCCTATTTCGACGAAAGTTTTATTTGACATACCGATCACAGAGAAAATAAATAATAATTTTCCATCCTCTTCAAACTGAGAAAATACTTTAAAACCAGTTTCAGATAACTTAGGAAGATTTCCCTGCTCGGCATGGGTTTTATAAGTGTGAAACAACTGTCGTTGTGCTATTTGGACTGTTGGAATAAACCTATTTCTAATCTTTGCAATGAGAAATTTGTCTTTTAGAAAATTTTTAATCATCGAATTTTAATTAATTCTGGGACAACTGAAAATAAAGATATATAAGATTTTGAAACTTTCACTATTGCAATATATTTATTCATTTTTGATTTAAACCATGAAAACAAAATACTATTTGACCGGAGCAAATTGGTTGAGCAGAATTTGTTCTCTAACGTATCGTCGGTATGTGGAGTTGCTGTGCTGGCCCTGCAAAGCCCCGGGGTGACTGGCCAAACTCGCCTGGACGAATGGTCGCGGGTTGGACGAGGGTTTTACAGAAGGCCAGCTGGCGCGAACTTTTGCTATACCGCTGACATATTTTCGAAGATTAAATTAGGAATTATTTTGATAGGGTCTGTCCGGATCCTGATGCAAAAGGCGTAACAAAGCAATTACATATATCGTTTGTTGTACACCGTTTTTATTCTGTAACCCATTCAATCAGT
>CAZPTO010000272.1:0-5349 GCA_964589155.1 uncultured Bacteroidaceae bacterium
ATGCACACTTGTTTTACTGGGATGTAAGCCCGGAGCTGACATTGCGGGTGGCGCCGGATATCCGGTCGCATTTCACAGCTGCTGGGATGCCTGTTAACAATTACGGATTGAAGTGTAGTTTGACTTTTTAATGAGTGAATCATATGAGGAGAGATCTTTTACTGTGGGCGCTGTTGGCCATTCTTTATACAAATACCGCTTTTTCCCAATCCCGGCAGGAGGAGATTGTTCCGGATACAATCCCGGTCCAGGCTGAAATGACACCTGATACGATCCCGGTAGAGGAGGAGATGGTTCCGGTTGCTGAACCGTCACAGCTCCAGGAGGCTCCCCCTGACTTTACAGATGAAGTCTATGAACTCCAGCTGGAGAAGAATATCGACAGCCTGCTGAATGTGTATTACATCAACCAGTCACTGGAAACCATGGTAGATGATGCTGCATTTGAAATAAACGATTCACTGGTGCCCGATTTCCCCGATTCTGTCTATATTGAGCGCCTCGGCAACATCCCTTCGGTCATCGACCTGTCCTATAACCGGCTGGTCAAGAACTACATCAATGTGTATACGAAAAAACGGCGTGACCAGGTGCGGTACATGCTGGCTGTGTCAGATTTCTATTTTCCCATGTTCGAGCAGGTATTTGACCTGTATGATGTACCCTATGAACTGAAATACCTGGCGATCATTGAATCTGCATTGAACCCGCGAGCAGTATCGCGTGCAGGGGCCGTAGGTACCTGGCAGTTTATGTACGCAACGGCACGCAGTTACGGACTCCGGATCAACTCCCTGGTTGATGAACGGAAAGACTACCTGGCCTCCACGCATGCTGCTGCGAAATTCCTGAAGAACCTGTACCGTATTTACGGCGACTGGACCCTTGCACTGGCAGCCTATAATTGCGGACCCGGGAATGTGAATAAGGCGATCAGGCGTTCCGGCGGAAAGCGGGATTTCTGGGAGATCTATTACTACCTGCCCAGGGAGACCCGTGGGTATGTTCCTGCCTTTATCGCTGCCACCTATGCGATGAACTATTATCCTGAACATTACCTGGGAAAAAAACCCATTGAGATCGAGCTGCACACAGATACGATTATGATCAGTGAGAAGCTGCACCTTCGACAGGTTTCCGAGGTGCTGAATATCCCGGTGAAACAGCTGCGCGACCTCAATCCGCAATACCGCTATGACATCATTCCGGCAACATCCTCCCAGCGCTACAGCCTGGCAATCCCGGTCTCCCGGGTAAGCGCTTTTATCGACCTGCAGGATTCGATCATGGCCTACAAGGATTCCGTCTTTTTTAACAAGGAAAAGATGATCACTTCGCCCAGCAGTGTAAATTCCCGGTACCAGGTGGACCTGCCGGCCGACAAGTACGATAAGCTATACTACACCGTGAAATCGGGCGATAACGTTGGGTATATTGCCGATTGGTACGATGTACGTACATCCGACCTGCGCTACTGGAATAACATCAGGCGCAACCTGATCCGCAGCGGACAACGGCTCACCATTTATAAGCCAAAGGGGAAATCTGCAAGATATAAGGAGCTGGACAATATGACATTCACTCAGAAACAAAGGTTTGCGGGGCGAACTGTAAGTAATGATGCACAAGGCAGTTCCTCTGCTTCTTCCGGATCCTCCGCTGCTTCCGCTTCCTCTGCTTCACCGGGTTCTCCTGGATCCTCCGCCCCTGGCAGTGCTGCTTCATTACCAGGCGCTGGCGCAGGAGGGGATGATGCCGGTGAGTTCATATACTATACAGTCCGCACCGGCGATACACTCTGGGACATTGCAAAAAAATACCCGGGAGTTTCAGATACGGACATTTCCCGGTGGAACAATCTATCCAACAGCAACAGGATCAAACCCGGACAAAAAATCAGGATCAAAAAGATGTAGGAAAGGATTTCTTACCCTGGCACAAATATCCTGGCGCAAATATCCTGGCACAAATATCCTGGCACATATAACCTGGCACATATAACCTGGCACAATTGTTCTGACATAATTAAATACCATGGCACATATATCCTGGCGCAGATAAGTACCCCGACGTAAATGTCGCGGAACAAATATCCTGGCACCTGTAATTACCCCCGATGTAATAATCCTGCCACATAACTCCGTGAGCGCCACAGCCCAATGATTTTTACTGATACAAGCAGGCTGACATTTTCTCATTTTTCTTATATTTAGGACATGAGACCCCTGAGGATCTTCCTGTTCTTTATTGCTGTTTTGGGGATACTGCTGGTGCTTACCATGGTATTCCCCGAAGAGGGGATTTCGTTGGGGGAGGAAGCCAGGTTAAGATTTGCCTCATCCAAAAACCTGTTTGCAAAAGATTCGTCCGACTCCCATTATACCGATAGTATTATCCGGCATGCAACGGTTACAGGTGATCCGGAATTCGGGGAAGTGGAAAACATATTTGTAACCAGGGGATCTGTTTCAGCAAAATCAGTGTCAGGTGCCCTGGGTGCATTCCCTGCTGAACAAACAGGATCAGCTAATTCAGTTTCAACAACCAATTCCAGTGCGCGATCCATCGCAAAATCGATCCGGTCCATCACAGGGTCAACCGAATCCCGCTCAAATGAATCCGCACCGATATCCGGGCAGACTTCAGCAGACTCAAACCAGGCCTCAGCTGAATCTGAGCAGATCTCCCTTGATTCAAATGAGCACCAAATTGCAACATCATCGGCCGGCTCTGTTGTAAAAACAACCCGGTCCATATCCGGTTCGAACCAATCCAATTCAGACCAATCCCGGTTAGCTGGAAATCCGGACCCATCCTCAGCAACAAGTTCCGGCGGGGCCAGTCGTAGAGCTGCAAAAGACAAGATCAGGCTGGATTCCGTTATCAAGGCGCGGATCGACAGCGTAAGCAATCGTGTGCAACCTATTGAAATTCCCCCGGATATGGAACCGGCCCTGCATACTTTTTTTGAAGAGGCGGAGCGATCCCGGGCTGAAGGGCGACTCCTCAGGATCCTTCATTACGGTGATTCACAGATTGAGAATGATCGCATGACAGCTTTGTTGAGGAACCGCCTGCAGCAGGTGTTCGGTGGTTCCGGCTGCGGAATGGTACCCGCCATCCCCCTGTATCATGGAAATCCCACGTTCAGGCAGAAATATGGCGGAGAATGGATCCGTTACACCGGGTTCGGCAGACGTGATAAAACACTTGAACATTCCAGTTACGGCATGATGGCCTGTTTTACCGCGGTGCCCATGCCGGAAGGAGATGCGCTGCCATTCCTGGAATTTAATTTTTTATCCGGACGACGTGCTTCTGCATTCAGTAACATGACGATCTACCTGCATTCCTACGTGGAAGGGGGCATGATCAGGATACACTACAACGATACGATCACGGATACCATTGCACCGGTGGCAGACGGATACCAGGAGCTTGCACAGCAATTGGATTTTGAAGCGGATAAGGTCAGGCTGGAGTTTGACCTGAAACAGGGAGGAAGGGTCTACGGGATCAGCTTCGACCCGGATGCTGGCATACAGATGGATAACATCGCCATGCGCGGCAGTTCTGGACTGGAATTCAGCCGTTCGGATCCTGTTGTGCTCGATACCATGCTGGAGGCAGTAGATCCCGGTCTGATCATTATGCAGTTTGGTGGGAACGTGGTTCCCTATATAAGTAATTACGATTATTACAGGCGCAGGTTCACCCGGGAGCTCAATTACTTGCGGTCACTGAGCCCGGAATCTGCCGTGCTGGTGATTGGTCCGGGTGACATGTCCACGAAGGAAAATGGCAGGCTTGTCACATATGACGCACTGGAGCCCGTCAGGGATGCCCTGCGCGATGCTGCCCATGAGACGGGATGTGCATTCTGGGATATGTATTCAGCAATGGGAGGAAGGAACTCCATCCAGAATTTTGTACTTGCCAGTCCACCGCTGGCCTCCCCTGATTATATCCATTTTACGCCTAAAGGTGCCAATCTTATGGCAGGTATGTTCTTCGATGCTATCATGTTAGAGTATGGCAAATTCAAGGCGGCGAAACAACTGGCCGTGCACCCGGATGAAGAAGAAACAATCCGGGAAACCTTGCGAATAGGGGATGCAGCATCAGACCGGGATGGTGCTGAACTGAAGTAAATTTACAACCATGTCGTGGATCAGTGATATAATCATGTTCAACCCGGAGAAGCCGCTGATCTTTACGCAACTCTATTTCTGGATCTTTTACGCGGTGGTGCTGCTGGTTTTTTCGATCATCTACAAGGACCGGGCATTGCGAAATGCATTCCTGTTCCTGGCCAGCCTCTTCTTCTACTGGAAAACATCCGGACTCTTTTTCCTGCTCCTGGTGTTTTCAACATTTGCCAATTTCTATATCGGTAACTGGATCCACCGGGCACAAAAGAAAGGCACCCGGAAATTCGGTGTCTTCCTGAGTGTCTTCATCAACCTGCTGCTGCTTTCCTATTACAAGTATGCGTACCTGTTCATCGGGTCGGTCAACTCCCTGTTCAACACCGACTTCAAGGTAGTGAACCATGTCGCTGCCTGGTCCAACAACTTAACGGGTACCCATTTCGATGTGTCGGTGATCCTGTTGCCCGTGGGAATTTCCTTTTTTACTTTTCAGATCATGTCCTACACCATCGACCTCTACCGCCGGCGGGTCGATCCGGTGAAAAACCTCCTGGATTTCGGATTTTTCGTCTCCTTCTTTCCCCAGCTGGTGGCCGGACCGATCGTTCGTGCCTCTGAATTCGTGCCCCAACTCTATAAAAGATACAGTCTTTCAAAAGAGGAATTCGGGTTTGCCATCTTCGTGATCATGAAGGGACTCTTTAAAAAGATCTTCATTGGCGATTATATCGCGGTGAATTTCATCGACCGCATCTTTGCCAACCCGGCCGGATTTTCAGGATTCGAGAACCTGATGGCACTGTATGGGTATTCCCTCCAGGTGTACGTGGATTTTTCAGGATACACCGATATTGCCATAGGTATCGCGTTATTGTTGGGGTTCAGACTGCCACGTAATTTCAATTCGCCCTACAAGGCCACCAATGTGGGGAATTTCTGGAAACGCTGGCACATCTCCCTCTCCTCCTGGCTGCGCGATTATCTCTACATCCCGCTGGGCGGAAACCGCAAGGGACGGATCATGACTGACGTGAACCTGATGATCACTATGCTGCTGGGAGGACTCTGGCATGGTGCCAGCTGGCAATTCATGATCTGGGGCGGGATCAACGGGCTCGGTCTCGTGGTGTACAAGATGTGGCGGAAGATCAGTCCCTATGAACACAGTAAACACTGGGCCGCCAGGTTCTGGAAGATT
>CAZPTO010000273.1:0-5330 GCA_964589155.1 uncultured Bacteroidaceae bacterium
TGGATTTCACGAACAATATCGCCCATAATGTAGGATATGTTCCGCAAGATTCTTCTTCATCCAGGGCTTTAATTATGATAGATGCAATCTCTCAGGAGTTACTTGACATGGGACTTACTCAAACCATCAATATCTCGAATAACAATTGGTTCAATGATCCTACGCTTTATACGCAAGGCTTTGCTGACACCATGGTTATTTCTCAAAAATTAAATTTAGATGAAGAAATCTGGGATTTAGTTGATTCAACTGCATTGGTGGAAAGTTTTTACTATGAAAATGTGAATTTTGAAAATCCACCGGACGACCAATCAATAATCGACCAGATAAAACATCAGCTGGATGATGATTTCTTAGTTGAGGATACTCCTGACTGGATTCTTCCAGATCCTCCTAATGGTATCTATCATCTCGATATTCCTTTTAGCTTTAATTATTCTAATTCTGTTGCAGCAACAGGAGCAACAGATGGTGGTCAGCTTGGTGACCGGAACTGGGTAGCCTCTTCTGATGTGGGTATTCCCACTGCAAAGAGATTTCATAATACGATTAACGTTTATCCGAACCCGGCCAGTTCATATGTGAATGTAGAATTTGATATTAAAACCAGGGCGTTGGTTCAAATGGAAGTTTTTAATATGGTTGGGAAGAATGTATACACTATTGTAAACGAAATATACCCGTCTGGTTCGCACGAGCTGAATTGGAATTTGAGTGGTAAACTGGAAGCCGGCATCTATCTTCTCAGAATGAAAGCAGGGGATAAGATATCTAGTTCAAAAATGATTGTTAAGTAGTAGTTTTTGTTAGTGTTATTAGTAGTAAAAACCGCCCATTTTTAAATTCCTACGGGCGGTTTTTATTTACACAAAATATTTATGATAGAACAACACGGCGAAATTCTCTATACAGCTGAAAACTAAACCAATGAAAACAGCAGTATTATTCATACTTCCCATTTTCCTCTTTGAAATATCCGCGTTAGCTCAAACCATTTCTGAGTCGTTTGAGGTGAGATACTTTTCAAATAACCCGGAAGCTGATGGAGAAACCGATTTTAAAGGAGAAACCACTGTTTTCAATACAGACAAGAGAATAGAATATTTAAAAAAATATGCGGAAGTAGCAAAGGATTTTTTTAATGATCCTGACCTGGATACCAAAGTTGTACCTGGCGAGCAATTGAAGCAGGCATTGAAAAAAATAAAACCACAACCCGGGCCGGAAGTAAGGAAAAGAATTCCACTTAAATACTGGAAATGGATAGGTTATAAGGACGGCATGAAACAACATGAAGTTGACGAATTAAATGTGTGGAAAAAAAATACTGCTGTTGAAATACAGGATGAACAATTGAGTTTTACCAGGAATGAAAAAATCATTATCCCCATCGAGAGACAGATATGGCGGTTTTTTATTCAATGGGAGATAAGCGGTAATCGTTCCGAATCCGAATTCAGCTTGAGCAGCGATGGAAGGACTGTTGCTTCCCTGGAAATCAAAGGGGATGAGATGCGTATTCATTCCAAACAGGAAGTTACCAGGTACCCGCTTAAAAGGAAATCTGCGGCTGAATCAAACATGATTAAGCTGGAAGTGGACCTGGAAAATGGCCGGTACAACGTCTATGTCGATGAACAGCTGGCTGCTGATTTTATTCCGCTTATATCAGTGCATGCTGTTGAACAATTCGTGGTTCACGGCCCGCAGGGCCTTGTGCTGGATGATGTGTACGGAGTAGGCTATGAAAAAACGGAATTCACTGAAGATAAGAACTCCAGGGACAGGCCATATGGCATTCATACCTTTATCGACCAGGATTTTGCCCTCAAACCGGCGATGAAAAACTGGCAAAGTCCGGAGTACGATGACGCCCAATGGCCTGTGGCAATGCTTCCCTATGCGCATGGCGGAGAACGTTTTGCCGGGGAGGATCTGTATATGCGGACGACTTTCACGCCCGAAACATACGAAAAAGCGTTTTTGAATTATGAAACGCTGGACCCCGGAGGAGAAATCTGGATCAACGGTCAGCTGGCGCTGGTGCAGCACCAACGACATCCCGGAAAGCTGGATGTTTCCAGGTTCCTGGTTCCCGGTAAGGAAAACACCATCGCTGTCAAAGTCTATCCCAACAAGGTAGAGCACACCAACCGCCACACCGCGGCTGATCTTCATACCGGGTGGTTTTCAGGCAGGATGCATATCGATTTAACAGGTCAAAGGTACATTCAAGATGTTTTTACCTATACGGATACAATCTCTGACCATGCAGCAAGGCAGGAGATCAGGATTAAAATGATGAACGAGGACTGGGAATTCGAGGAAAGAGAAATGAAAAAGACACGGGAATTTTCCGGGAAACTCAGGATTGATTTTTATCCCTGGTATCCTGAAGAATCAACCGTTTCTGCAGCTTCAAAAGAAATTCCTGTATACCTGCGGCTGATGAAAGATGAAGCGCTCTCTGCAGATATTACAGTACCCGCTCCGGAATTATGGACGCCGGACCGACCCTTTTTATATAAAGTGGCTGTTACATTATTCAATGAAAAAGACGAAGCGATTGATGATTATGTTTTTACAACAGGAATCCGCACCGTGAGCCAGGAAGGGGGAACATTCCGGATAAACGGGAAACCTGCCATGATGAACGGGGCACTCCTGTTTGGTTTTAAATCTCCACTCGATAAAATCGCACAGTGGCTCAGGGCCGGTCCGGAAGAGTGGCTGGTCAAAGAACTCCTAATGACCAGGAACATGAATGCCAATACCATCCGGATGAGTATTCACAATGGAATGAAAGGTGGGGTCAACGATCCGCGGCTGGCGGAGCTGGGTGATCAGCTGGGGGTAATGTTTCAATGGACCACCGGTACATGGGTCCGCACAGGGAGTCCCTGGTTACTCGATTTCGAAGGCCTGTCAAAATATGTGCAACAGGTTCGGAATCATCCCTCCATCGTGATGTGGCAACCCGGAAATCATCCGAAATTCGTTGATTTTAAAACCGAGACCATGCCATGGTATGAAGAAGTATATGATCATATCTACCCGCATGATCCCAGCCGGCTGATCAGCCCGGCGGCCAATAATACACGGAACCTGGGAAGAAATGATGCCGGAACACTGGACCGGGAAGGCAACCAGGTTGCGCCTGTCCCTGTCTGGACCGCTCCGAAAATCACAAGAGGAGACATGGATCATGCCACAGGATATGGTACAGAATGGTCCACATTAAGAATGTATCCCTATCCGCAGGACTGGAATGGTGACCAGGGATGGCGGGCGACCGGTTTTCGGACGGATTACCTGGACAGCCGGGAGAGGGCGTATTTTGATTTCGAAAGCGAAGAGTCTGCTGCACAGCCCAATTGGAACCTGCGCAAAGGCAAACCCTCTTACCAGGTGAAATCCTATGAACTGGAATATGATGAAGGGTCCATCGGCAGACAATTAACCGTGGATGAATGGGAAATCAGCCAGGCCTGGCAGGCCTTCAGCGGATTTGAAGCATACAAAAAGAAACGCTGGCTGGATTACGATGGCCTCGCCTGGTGCACCTTGCATGGCGGCGGCAATACAGCTACATACCAAAAACCGCTCATCGACTATTACGGGCATGCCAAACTTGGGTTTCACGCGATTAAAATGGCGTTTCAACCCACCCTGGCAGGAAGTCATAATGTTGATATTGTATATGGCCCGGAAGATGAGATCGAACCCGTGATCATGCACTTGGGCGATAAGACAGATGTAAACCTGGTGGTAACCATTAAAACACTTGATGGAGATATAGTGCAGCAAAAGGAATACAAGAATATTCAATTAAGTGAAGGCAGGAGCGCTACTGTCCTTGAAAGTTTCCGGCCAGGTGTTCAGGACGATTATTATGTGCTCCATTACCAGGTTATGAGAAAAATGTGATTAGTTAACAGGATTAACAGCTTTTTGTTAAATATAAATAGAACGAATATGAAGATGTTCAGAAAATATGTGCTCTTTCTGCCTATAGTATTTTTGAGTGCTATGCAATGTGAGAAAAGTGTCGAGGATCCAAATTTAAATTTTGAACCAGGCGAACCAGTAAGGGTGGGACCAGAAGGTTATAACTCTACCTTCAGCTATTACAATACTTCCCCTGAAAGCCCTGATGGCACAATGATTTCTTACGTTAAGATACTAACTACACAGAAAGACAGGTATGATGATCTATCAGGTGAATTGTGGGTTTGCAATGCTGATTTAACCGATCATAAATCGATCGTTGAACTGGATAATTTCGAGGTGCATAATGGTGTGAATGCACAATGGGTCGATAACAAAACGATCGCATACTTTGATGATGGGCTTATCAAAGTGGTAAACCTGAAGGGTAAAGAGCAGGTCCCGGCTATACGTGCTGCAAGTATAGGCCATGCTCCGCACGACGAAAAAATATTGTTTTCCCGCATTTCTGAAGAGACCAGTTATTGGACCATTTATGAATACGATATTTCTAAGGGTGAAATAACAGAACTTGCTGATGCATCAGCATTCAAGGATATAGGCAATCATTTTCCATCTGTTGATTTTGTGGAAATGACAGAATGGAAGATTATACACCTTATGTACAGCCCCGATGGTTCAAAAATTGCCATGCGGGTGGATGTCCGACCTGATGGTAAAAAACAGCCTCATTTGGTTACTATGAATAAAGGCGGGGGAGATATACATTTTTTCGGGCCTAAGCCCATGCATTTTGCCTGGTATGACAATGAAAGTATCATGGGGCACGACAACCAGATTAACGATCGTAAGACCAATGACAAAAGCGCAAGGCGATGGACGCTCGATGCAGAATTTATAGAAACACTGGCCGGACCGGGTAATCACCTGGCCGCATCCTCCAGCCGGGAATTATTTGCCTCTGAATCATGGTATGGTAAAGACCCCGTTGTTCTGAAGATTTTCAGGAAAGGGGAAATAAAACAATCTTGGTTTGATTACGTGTCGGAGGCTAACATTACAGTTTGGGCATTGGGTAATCACGTTAATCCCTCATTTTCGAGGGATGGCAAACGCGTTTATTACCATAAAAATGTGGGACCCCGTCAATCTCAGGCCTATATGGTTGTTATACCTGAAATCCCATCTGAATAATTATATTCCGCACTAGTGTTTTTGGTTCATAAGCGTAAAATAATTAGTTAAATTAAACTACACTATGATAATGAGCAGGCCTTTCTTTTTATTAATTATAGCGATATTCACTTTTTCCTGTGTGGAATCCCAAAATGATCATACTAATGAAAACCTGGCTCATGCAGAATATCAAACCAAATTATTGC